>JBFYZJ010000224.1:0-3989 GCA_041309565.1 Candidatus Krumholzibacteriota bacterium | reverse complement strand
CTGGCGGACCTCTCCAGGGACTTTCGATCCGAAGGCTGAGGCAGTCGCTTGGATTCGTTGCAGCAATCGGTTTAAAAGTCTTTCCGGGAGGTGGGATCGATGATCGTAAAGCTGAAGGAAGGCGTCTACTGGATCGGTGTCGTCGATTGGGAGCTGCGGAAGTTCCACGGACACGAGCTCAGCACCCATCGGGGCTCTTCCTATAACGCCTATCTCATCAAGGACAAGAAGACCGTTCTCGTCGACACGGTCTGGGGACCGTTCGCCGAGGAGCTCATGGCCAACATCCGCGAGCTCGTCGATCCGGCGAAGATCGACATCGTCGTCGCGAATCACGCGGAGACCGATCATTCGGGAGGGCTGCCGCTCGTCATGCGGCACGCGCCGAACGCCGAGCTGATCGTGTCGAAGCAGGGCGCGACGAGCATCCCGGGGCATTACCACCAAAACTGGAAGATGCGACCGGTGAAAACGGGGGATCGGATCTCCATCGGCGAGAACGAGCTCGTTTTTCTCGAGGCGCCGATGCTCCACTGGCCGGACAGCATGTTCACCTATCTCACCGGGCACAATATCCTCATGTCGAACGACGCGTTCGGGCAGCATTACGCGTCGGCGTTCCATTTCAACGACGAGGTGGATCAGGACGAGCTCTACCACGAGACTCTCAAGTACTACGTAAACATCCTCACTCCGTTCAGCGACCGCGTGACCAAGAAAATCGACGAAGTCCTCGCGCTCAAGCTCCCCGTCGATATGATCGCGCCGAGCCACGGCATCATCTGGCGGAAGGACCCGCTCCAGATCGTGAAAAGGTATCAGGAATGGGCCGCGCAGAGGCCCGAGCCGCGCGCGGTCATCCTCTACGACACGATGTGGCACGGCACGCGGCAGATGGCGGAAGCGATCGGCGAAGGCCTCGCCGAGTCGGGGGTCGATTTCAAGATCCTCAATCTGGCCGTCTCCGACCGGAACGACGTCCTCGTCGAGGTCTTCAAGGCGCGGACGGTCCTCGTCGGCTCGTCGACGATCAACAACGGCGTGCTGCCGACGATCATGCCGGTCATGACCGACATCAAGGGGCTGAAGTTCAAGAACAAGATCGGCGCGGCCTTCGGCTCGTACGGATGGAGCGGCGAGGCGGTCAAACAGATCGAGGAGCACCTCGCGGCCTCCGGGATCGGGATCGTCCGCGACGGCATCAGGTTCAAATGGCAGCCTCGTCCCGAGGAGCTCGACGCGTGCCGCGCGTTCGGGCGCGAGATCGCCGAGGCGACGAAGAAGCCGTGCGCGGCATGACGGCCGGCTGAAACAAGGGATTCTCGAAGAACCGTAAAACGGAAACCGTTCGAAAGGAGCCTCCGATGGGAATGTTCTGCTACCAGTGCGAGCAAACGACGAAAGGAACGGGCTGCGTCACGACCGGCGCCTGCGGCAAGGACCCGATAACCGCCGCGCTGCAGGATCTCCTCCTCTATCAGGCGAAGGGCATCTCGATGTACGCCCACCGGGCCGCGAAGCTCGGCGCGCGCGACCGCGACGTCGACGTGTTCGCGATCGAGGCGCTCTTCACGACCGTGACGAACGTCAACTTCAATCCGGAGAATCTGCAGGCGATCATTCGCCGGGCCGCCGCGACGCGCGATCAGGCGCGGAAGCTCTATGAAGGCGCCTGCGCGAAGGCCGGGAAGACGCCCGAGACGCTCGGCGGCCCCGCCGCCCTCAAGCCGGCCGGGGACGTCGACGGGCTCGTCAAGCAGGGGCTCGGGATATCGATTCTCGAGCGGAGCGCCGCGCTCGGCGCCGACGTCACCGGCCTTCAGGAGCTCGTCGCGTACGGGCTCAAGGGAGCGGCCGCCTACGCCGACCACGCGCAGATTCTCGGCACGGAGGACGCGGCCCTCTACGCCTCGTTCCACGAGGTGCTCGACGCGCTCGCAAAGGACAAGCCCACGGCCGAGGAGCTGCTCGGCTGGGCGATGAAGACCGGCGAGATCAACCTCAAGGCGATGGAGCTGCTGGATGCGGCGAACACGGGAACGTACGGGCATCCGACGCCCACGAAGGTCCGCATCACGCCGGTGAAGGGGAAGGCGATCGTCGTCTCCGGGCACGACCTCAAGGACCTCGAGGAGCTCCTCAAGCAGACCGAGGGGAAGGGGATCAACGTCTACACGCACGGCGAGATGCTCCCCGCGCACGGGTATCCCGGGCTCAAGAAATACAAGCACCTCGCCGGCAACTACGGCGGCGCGTGGCAGGAGCAGCAGAAGGAGTTCGAGGCCTTCCCCGGCGCCGTCCTCATGACGACGAACTGCATCCAGAAGCCGCGCGATCAGTACAAGGGGCGCATCTTCACGAGCGGCCTCGTCTCGTGGCCCGGCGTGCGGCGCATCGACGGGAAGCGCGATTTCTCCCCCGTCATCGAAGCCGCCCTCGCCGCGCCCGGATTCGCGGCCGACGAGCCGGAGAAGACGATCACGGTGGGATTCGGGAGAAATGCCGTCATGGGGGTCGCGGGTGCGGTGATCGACGCGGTCAAGGCGAAGAAGATCCGCCGCTTCTTCCTCATCGGCGGCTGCGACGGCGCGAAGCCGGGCCGCAGCTACTACACCGACCTCGCGCAGGCCGTGCCGGACGACTGCGTGATCCTCACGCTCGCCTGCGGCAAGTTCCGATTCAACAAGCTCGAGTTCGGGGACATCGGCGGCATCCCGCGGCTCCTCGACATCGGGCAGTGCAACGATTCGTACTCCGCCGTACAGATCGCGCTCGCGCTCTCGAAGGCCTTCGGCGTCGGCGTGAACGAGCTGCCCCTCTCCCTCGTCCTCTCGTGGTACGAGCAGAAGGCGGTCGCCGTGCTGTTGACGCTCCTCTATCTCGGGGTGAAGAACATCAGGATCGGCCCGAGCCTGCCCGCCTTCGTGACGCCCCCCGTGCTCGGCATTCTCGCCGATCAGTTCGGCGTGAAGCCCGTCACGACGGCCGAGGCGGATCTCGAGGCGATGCTGGCCTGACGGATGAGACGGCGCCGCCGTTCGCCACGGGCGGCGGCGCGCGTCACCGGATGCGCGGCTCGAACCGCTGAATGCGGCTGTTCCGCGCGTCGAGAACGTAAACGAATCCGCGCCCGTCAACAACCACTCCCTCGGGATGATCGAACTGCCCCTCGGCGGTCCCGGTCGTCCCGAGCTTCGTCTCGAATGTCCCGTCCGCGGTGAATCTCGCGAAGCGGTCGTTTCCGATATCGGCGACGAAGACCGCGCCCCCCGCGGCGACGGTCACGTCGACGGCGCAGTTGAACTGGCCGTCCCCCGCACCGTAGCTGCCCCAGGCGGCCAGGAGCGCGCCGTCGGGAGAGAACCGCTGGATGCGGTGATTCTGGCAGTCGGCGACGAGCACGGTCTCGTCCGCGGGGTCGATCGCCACGCCCATCGGCCCGTTGAACCGTCCCGGCGCCGCGCCGTATTCCCCCCACGCGCCGAGAAAATCGCCCGACGTCGAAAACTTCTGGACGCGGTTGTTCCGGCCGTCCGTGACGTAGACGACGCCGCCCGCCGCCGCGACGCCGACGGGCGAACGGAACTGCCCGTCGCCGCCCCCCTCGCTCCCCCATTTCAGAACGAACGCTCCGGCCGATGAGAATTTTTGGATGCGATTGCTTCCGCCGTCGACGACGTAGACGAAGCCGTCCTCGTCGACCGCGACCTTCTCGGGAGCCTCGAACTGCCCGTCCCCGGCGCCCGGCTCGCCCCATCGACGCAGGAGAGCGCCCTCGGCGGTGAACTTCTGCACCTCGCCGTTCCAGCTCTCGACGACGTACACATCCCCGGCGGCGTCCACGGCGATGCCCTTCGGATACGAAAAGGCGGAGCCGGGCGGTCCCTCGATTCCCCATTGCCCGGCCAAAGCGTAGTCATCGGTGTGAAACGGTCCCGACGCGAGCGTCGTGGCGCAGCACCGGACGCGCTCCGACTCGAACGGCGGCG
>JBFYZJ010000223.1:0-4198 GCA_041309565.1 Candidatus Krumholzibacteriota bacterium | reverse complement strand
GTGGCGGGGAACGCCGGCGTCGGCGAGCCGTCGCCGCTCGCCAAGCTGCACGTGCGGTCGGGGGACATCCAGCTGCCGCAGACGGCGACGTACGGCGACGACGCGATCGTCGAGGCGAGCGACGCCGTGCTCGGTCTCTACAGCACCGATGGCGGGAGCTACGGTTCGGCGATCACGCTCGCCGAGCTCGACGCCGCGCACGCGCTCACGGGCAAGTGGAGCATGTTCCGCACGACCGGCACGTCGTCGCGGCTCACCTTCTCCTTCGGGCCGGACTCGAGCTACGCGGTCAATCCGGCGATCATGTCGCTCCGCTCGACCGGCGTCGGCATCGGGACGACTGCTCCGGCGCGGAAGCTCGAGATCAACGACACGCAGGCGTTCGCGCGGATCACATCCTCGAGCGCGCAGGGATCGGTGCTCGAGCTCAAAAGCTCCTCGACGGACGGGGGCACGTGGCCCGGGAAGATCAATTTCCTCAACGGGAGCAACGTCGTCGAAGGCGCGATCGAATATTACTCCATCCCCTTCATGGCTCAGCCGGGGATGTCTCTCAAGGCGGGCGGCTATACGAGGCTCTTTCTCCACAGTTCCACCGGCAACGTGGGCATCGGCACGGCGGAGCCGTCGGAGAAGCTCCAGGTCGAGGGCACCGTCAAGTGCGCCGTGCTCAAGCTCACCGGCGGCTCCGACATCGCCGAGCCGTTCGACGTGAACGAGGGCGTCGAGATCGCCGAGGGAATGGTGCTCGCGATCGATCCCGACTCGCCGGGGAACCTCAGGGTCGCCGACGCCGCCTACGACCGGCGCGTGGCGGGGATCGTGAGCGGGGCGGGGGAAGTGCAGCCGGGGCTCGTCATGTCGCAGGAGGGCACCGTGGCGGACGGCAAATACCCCGTGGCGCTCACCGGCCGCGTGTACTGTCTCGCCGACGCGTCGAACGGACCGATCGAGCCGGGTGATCTCCTCACGACGTCCGACACGCCGGGGCACGCGATGAAGGTCGCCGATCACGCGCGGGCGCAGGGCGCCGTTCTCGGCAAGGCGATGACCTCGCTCAAAGAGGGCCGCGGTCTCGTGCTCGTGCTCGTCAGCCTGCAGTAAGGAGGCGATGTCGGATGAATGCGAAGATCAAGAAATCGCCTCCGGGCCGGCTCCTCGCCGGGCTCGCGTTCCTGTGCGGATTCCTCGCGGTCGCTCCCGGCGCCGCGGATCTCGAGGCGCGGGAGATGCGCGAATCGGAGGTGCGCGCCGCCCCGGAAACGTGGGCGCGGACCGCGACACGGGACGCGCGTCCCGACGCCGCGATCGAGCGGATGGAGCCCTACGCCGCCGGCGGCGAGCTCGTCGCGTACGTCGCCCATCTCAGGGGAGGGGGATTCTGCCTGTGCGCGGTCGACGAGCTCCTGCTCCCCGTGTATTTCTATTCTCCGCGCGGGACGTTCGACCCGGCGAATCCGCCGCTCCAGTGTCTGCTTTCGGACATGGCCGAGCGCGCCCGCATGGTGCGCGGGTGGATCAGGGACAACGATCCGGTGCTCCTCGGCATGCAGGACGTCGTGAACGAGCGCGCCGCGGCGTGGACGAGCCTCATGGGAGGGCGCGCGCTCCCGAACGCGCGGGAAAACCTCGAGACGGCGGCGCTTCCGACGTCGGTCGCGCTCGATCTCGGCTGCACGTGGCACCAGGGCTCCCCGTACAACGATCAGTGCCCCACGCTGCCGCCCGGCTCGGACGAGCGCTGCGTGACCGGTTGCCCCGCGACGGCGATGGTGCAGATCATGCACTACTGGAAATGGCCGAACTCGGGAACGGGCAGCCGCGGCATCTACTACCGGTATCGATGGAAACCGGACGGGAGCTGGCTCTCGACCCCGCTCGCGACGGATCCGCAGCTCACGGATACGTTGAACTGGAGCTGGGCCGGGCGCCTGAGATATCGATTCGTGCTGGGCGCCGGCTACCGGCTCGAGATGTCGGGCTACTGGGACTGGAGCATCAAGGCGATGGCCGAGGATACGGCGGGGACGTACGTCCACAATTATACGCCGGCGTACCGGGCGGCGCTCGACCTTCTCTACGGCCTCATGCCGCGCGACTCGACGTATCACTACGCCAACTTCGGGACGGCCACGTATAACTGGGACCTCATCGAGGGTGACCACGACGATCCCGTCGATCCCGGCGATACGGAGACCGCGAAGCTCAACTATCACGGCGGCATCGCGGTGAACTCGATCTATGGGCTGCGCGGAACGGGCTCCTCGTGCCCGGAGATATCGACGAACATACCGCTGTATTTCAGATACGATCCCGACGCCGTCACCTACGGGACGAGCATCGACGGCATGACGGCCGAGATCGCGTGGCTCAGGCCGCTCTCGATCGGAGGTTGCGGGCACGCGTGGGTCATTCACGGATACGATATGAGCACGGATCCTGACCGCCTCTTTCTCATGAACTTCGGCTGGGGAGGATCGTCCGACGGATGGTACGTGGCGGACACGCGGTGCCCGACGACGGGCATGGAGCATGCGGTGCGCATCGCTCCCGCCGGCGTCGTGAAGTTCGTCGGATCGACGGTGAGCGGCGACGGGAGCCCCGCGAGCCCGTATCTGAACGTCGAGTCGGCGCTCTCGTCCGCTCCGAACGGCGCGACACTCATATTCAAGGCGGGCTCCGACAATAGGTACTCGGCGGCCACGCTCACGATCGGCCGCCCCTTGACCCTGAAGGGGAACAACGTCATCATCCGCAAGGGGCTGTAAAGGGGGCGATCCGCATGTCGAAGGCATTCGTGATTCTTCTGCTCGCCGCGGCGCTCGCGATCGCGCCCGCGACGATTCCAGGAACGTATGGCGATTGGATGCGGACCGACGCGCGCGCGCAGACCGCGCACTCGATGCGCGCCTCCGTGATCGGCTCGGCCGGCGCGCCGGGATCGAGCGCGAATTTCCGTTCGAACGGGACGCTCGGCCAGTCGACGCCGATCGGGATCGGCGCGGCCGCTTCGAAGAAGATCTACGCGGGATTCTGGGGCAGGCCGTGGTCGCCGACGGGCGTCGACGGGAATCCGGTCGTGTACCGGAACGCGCTGTTCCAGAACTACCCGAACCCGTTCAATCCATCGACGACGATCGAGTATTCCCTCGAGGGGACGGGCGCCGCCCGGATCGTCATCTTCAGCGTGGACGGGCGCAGGATCAGGACGCTCGACGGCGGCGTGAAGCCGCCGGGCGTGCACCGGGCGATCTGGGACGGAAAAAACGACCACGGCCAGTCCGTCGCGACGGGGATCTATTTTTACCGGCTCGAGGCGGGCCGCTTCGCGGCGGTGAGGAAGATGCTCTTGCTGAAATAGGCGAATCGGCGCGATCGGACGCGGGACACCGTCCGGCGGTCCCGTTCTGCGCTAGCCGATGCGCGGAACGGCGCGGGCGAAAGCGATTCTGACGTTTCGTTTCATGCTTTCGAGCCGCCCAAGAAACGAGCCCGTCCCCGGCGTTTGCTCGCCGAGGAGCCGCGAGAAATAGCTCTCGAAGAAATCCTCCCGCTCGGGGAGCGGCGGATACGCCAGTCCGTGCAGTGCCGCGGCGTGCTCCATCGTCCAGAAGAGCCGGTGCGCGGCGGCGAGCGTCTCGACATCCCCCGCTTCGAGGAGCCCCGCCGATCGCAGCTCCTCGAGCGCCGGCCGCGGGTCGGGGGACGGGGCCGCGCGGACGATCCCGCGCAGCCGCGCCGCGCACAGCAGAAAATCGACGTCGTACAGCCCGCCCGCCGCGTGTTTCACGTCCCACGGGCTCTTCGAGAGCGCCTCGAGCTTCGCGCGGGAGTCGAGGAGCCGCGCCTTCCAGCCGTCCCGTCCGAAAATCGCCGGGAGCTCGCGGGCGAGCATCGTCTCGAACGCCCGCCCCGTCGCCTCGTCGCCGCAGACGAACCTGCATTTCGAGTACGCGAGGATTTCCCAGAGCGAGACGCGCGACCGCAGATACCCCTCGCAGTAATCGAGCGTCTGGACGAGAGGGGCGCTCGCTCCTTCCCCCCGGAGCCGCATGTCGACCGGCCCGAGGCCGGCCTTCGCGGCGCCGTCGATGACGCGCCGTACGAGGGAGGCGCCGGCGACCGCCGAGCGCTCGTCGGCGGCCACGGCGATGAGATCGAGATCGCTCCCGAACCTGGCGGCGCGCGTGGCGAGCGA
>JBFYZJ010000222.1:0-2502 GCA_041309565.1 Candidatus Krumholzibacteriota bacterium | reverse complement strand
CGTCAATAACTTCGTCCTGAGCCGGTTTCTCGGCATCTGTCCCTTCCTCGGCGTTTCCAAGCGGATCAAGACGGCCGCGGGCATGAGCGCCGCCGTCATCTTCGTCATGACGATGGCGTCCGCTGCGACGTGGCTCTTCTACCAGTATATTCTCGTGCGGTTTCACCTCGAGTATCTGCAGACCGTGACCTTCATCCTCGTGATCGCGGCGCTCGTCCAGGTCGTCGAGACGGTGCTTCTCAAGATGAGTCCGACGCTCTACCGGGCGCTCGGCATCTATCTGCCGCTCATCACGACGAACTGCGCCGTGCTCGGCGTTGCCGTGCTCAACATCCAGAAGGAATACAATCTCGTCGAAACGACCGTCTTCGGCTTCGGTGCCGCGGTCGGGTTCGGCTTCGCCATGATGATATTCTCGGGAATCAGGGAGCGCATGGAGCTCTGCGACATACCGGTTCCGCTGCGGGGCACCGCGATCGGGCTCGTGACGGCCGGGCTTCTCTCGCTCGCGTTCATGGGCTTCACCGGTCTCGTGAAACAATGATAAGGAGATGCGTTCTATGCAATCGGCCGTTCTGACAGCAGTCATCGCGCTGTCCGCTCTCGCGCTCTTCTCGAGCTTCCTGCTCGCGATGGTGGCGCGCGCCTTCGCCGTGCCGTCGAATCCGAAAGTCGAGGAGATCGAGGGCGCGCTCCCCGGGGCGAACTGCGGCGGCTGCGGATTCCCCGGCTGCTCCGATCTTGCCCGGAAAATCGCCGAGGGGAAAGCCGGCATCGACGCCTGCCCGGTCGGCGGGGGGGCCGTCGCGGCGAAAATCGCGGCGATCATGGGCACATCTTTCACGGGAGGCGCGGTTCGCACGGCGGCGCTCGTGCTCTGCGCCGGGGACGATCAGGTGGCCCGGAAGCGTTTCCACTACAACGGAATCAAGGACTGCACCTCCGCCGCGATCCTCTTCGGCGGCGACAAGGCGTGCTCGTACGGCTGTCTCGGCCTCGGAACGTGCGCGGGCGTCTGTCCGTTCGACGCGCTCCATATGCTCCCGAGCGGTCTGCCCGAGGTCGATCCGGTCAAATGCACCGCGTGCGGTAAGTGCGTGACGTCGTGCCCCAAGAAGATCATCAAGCTCGTGCCGGTCAACCGGCGGGTCCACATTCTCTGCTCCTCGCACGACAAGGGGGCGAAGGTCCGCAAGATGTGCGCGGTCGGCTGCATCGCCTGCACAAAATGCGTCAAGGAGGCCCCCGAAGGGGCGATCGCGATGCAGGACGGGCTGGCGGTCGTCAACTACGATTTCGATATTCCCGATGCGGCCGCCGCGGTCTGCCCGATGAACACGATTCAGATCAAGATGATGGACGGTTCCGGCACAGAGGTCGAAGTCAAGGCAGCGGCGGGAGGTGAGGCCTGATGGCGGCGAGAAGGTTCTTTGGGGGGATTCATCCGGCGTATGACAAGGATCTGGCGAACCGGCTCGCCATCGAGGCGATGCCGCTGCCCGGGCGTCTCATCGTGCCGTTCGCGCAGAACCTCGGCGCGGCGCCGAAACCGGTCGTCAAGAAGGGGGACACGGTCAAGAAGGGCCAGGTGATCGCGGAGCCGCAGGGGTTCGTGTCGGTGCCCCTCCACGCGCCGACCTCCGGCACGGTGCAGGCGATCGACGTGTTTCCGCACCCGGTCGGCGCCGATATGCCGGCCGTGGTCATCGTCCCCGACGGGAAGGATGAATGGGCGAGCGGGCTCGACGTCGAGCGCGGCATCGAGGGTCTGGACGCCGAGAGGATAAAGACGATTATCCGCGAAGCCGGCCTCGTCGGCATGGGAGGGGCGTCGTTCCCGACGCACGTGAAGCTTTCCCCTCCCAAGGACAAGCCGATCGATGTGCTCGTCATCAACGGCGCCGAATGCGAGCCGTATCTCACGAGCGATCATCGCCTCATGCTCGAGAAGGCGCCGCAGATACTCGAGGGCGCCTCGTACCTCGCGCAGGCGATCGGCGTGAAAAACGTGATCATCGGGATCGAGAAGAACAAGCCGGACGCGATCGAAGCGATGCGAAAGGAAGCGCTCGCGCGGGGCTGCACGGTCGCCGGCCTCGACGTCGTGTATCCGCAGGGCGCCGAGCGTCAGCTCATCTACGTTCTCACCGGGCGCGTCGTTCCCGCGGGAGGGCTTCCGATGGACGTCGGCGTGCTCGTCCAGAACGTCGGCACCGCGTATGCCGCATGGGACGCCATCCGCCGCGGCCGGCCCCTCGTCGAGCGTGTCGTGTGCGTGACGGGGCGCGGCGTGACCCGGCCCAAGAACGTTCTCGCGCGCATCGGGACGACCTTCGGCGATATCATCGAGTTCTGCGGCGGCCGGAAACAGGACGCGGGAAAGGTGATCGGCGGCGGTCCCATGATGGGTGTGGCGCAGTATTCGCTCGACGCGCCCGTCACGAAGGGAACGAGCGGAATCGTCGTCCTGAGACAGGGAGAGGTCGCCCAGTTCGTCGGGGA
>JBFYZJ010000221.1:0-5306 GCA_041309565.1 Candidatus Krumholzibacteriota bacterium | reverse complement strand
TGCCGCTCGATCCAGTTCAAGGAGGAGGGAGACGGGCTCTATCTCCTCGGCGACATCCTCGACGAGCTCGGCGGGAGCGAGTACTACCGCCTCGTCTACGGCGCGTCGGGCGCGAACGTGCCGAAGGCCGATTTTCTCAGGGACCGGCGCCTCATCCGCACCGTCGTCGAGATGCATTCGCTCGGCTGGGTGCGCGCGTGCCACGACGTGAGCCAGGGCGGGCTCCTCACGGCGCTCGCCGAGATGGCGCTCGGCGGCCGCGGCGCGGGGGACGTCGGGTTCACGCTCGATCTCGATGCCCTCGCGGGCTTCAATCTGCCGCCGGAAAAGCTCCTCTTCTCCGAGACGGGGTGTTTCGTCGTCGAGCTGTCGTCGGAAGCCTCGGAGCGCGAGATCCTCGGCGTCTGCGCGCGGAACCGCGTGACGCTCACGCGGCTCGGCGAGCTCAAGGGGCGCCCGAAGCTCGAGGTCGTCCGGGGGAGAACGGGTGTGGCCGCATGGGACCTCGCGGAGCTCCGCGAGGCGTATCTCTCGGGCTGCCGGCCCATATTCGGCGTCGGAGAGAACGGGGGTGATCGCGCATGACAGGGGCGTACAAGAATCGCGTCGCCGTCATCCAGTTCCCCGGCGTGAACTGCGAGTACGAGACCGCCGCCGCGGTGCGGACGATCGGGCTCGACGCGGGCATCTTCCGCTGGAACGAGGACCCGGCTCTTCTCGACGGGTGCGCCGCGGTGATCCTCCCCGGCGGGTTCTCGTATCAGGACCGCATCCGCGCCGGCGTCGTCGCGGCGAAGGACCGCATCATGGACAAGGTGTCGGAGCTCGCGCGTGGGCGACGGCCGGTGCTCGGCATCTGCAACGGCGCGCAGGTGCTCGTCGAATCGGGGCTTATTCCCGGCATTCACTGGGAGAAGGTCGACCTCGCGCTCGCGCCGAACGTCATGGCCGATCGCGAGGGCTACTACTGCAACTGGGTGTTTCTGCGCACGGAGCCGAGCCGCTGCGTCTGGACGGCGCGCTACGCCGAGGGAGAAGTCGTTCCGGTCCCGATCGCGCACGCCGAGGGGCGCTTCGTGACGGAGGACGCGGATGTCCTCGGAGAAATGAAGAAGAACGGGCAGATCGTGCTGCGATACTGCGACCACGCGGGGGAGATCGTCGATTCGTTCCCCGTCAATCCGAACGGCTCGGTGGAGAGCATCGCGGGGATTTCGAACCGCGAGGGGAACGTGCTCGCGATGATGCCCCATCCCGAGCGGGCGACGTGGATGCGGCAGGTCCCCGAGGATCTCGCCGGCCGCTGGGGGCGCGACCGGCGCCGCGCGGCGGGGGAAGCGGGACGGATGGAGAGCGCCGGGCCGGGGAGAGCGTTTTTCGCCGCCCTTCACGGCGCGAACGAGGGAGGTGCGCGATGAAGACGCCGGTGCAGCTCTGGGTGCGGCTCAAGGTAATCGATCTCGTCGCGCAGACGGCGCGGATCACGCTCACGGACAAGCTCGACTTCGCGGACACGCTCCGCGGGCTGACGCACTACTGGTACTGGGGCATGGACGCCGAGGCATCCGACGCGCAAAGCGCGCTCGATTCGATCGATCATGTGATTAAGCTGGATGGCGCTTTTACCAATCAGAATAAACATCTTTATCGTTTGACGGCCGGTGCGGACCTCGTTCGCGGCGATCTCCATCTCGACAAGGATTATCCGCTGGGCACGGGCATTCCCGCGGAGGAATCCATTGGAGGCTCTGCGACTGGATTCCGAGCGGGAATGCCCGCGCCCGGAGGGCTCTATGCATTTGATTGCCTCGTGCGGGAAAGACGGCGGGATAGAGAAGAAGGATTTGAGGCGCGCATCAATGCGCGGCTCAAAGGATCATCCGTGTCGAACATGAAGTGCGGCGAGATGTGGCGGCTCGTCGTGAGCGCGCCCTCGGAGCGCGAGGCGCTCGCGGCGGTGGAGAAGATGCTCGTGAGCCGATCGCGGCGCGAGGGGCTGCTCCTCAATCCGCATTACCAGACGTACGAGATACTCGCGACGACGCGCCTCGGGCCGGGGGGAAACGCCGCGACCGTTCGGGCGAAGGAGTGAACTGCGTGAAGCTCAGGGAATCGTGCGCGGTATTCGGGATCTACGGAGCGGAGGACGCCGCACAGCTCACATACCTCGGCCTCTACGCGCTCCAGCACCGCGGGCAGGAGGCCTCGGGGATCGTCACCTCGGACAACGGGCGCATCCGCGAGCACCGCGACATGGGGCTCGTCGCGAAGGTCTACGACAAGGACATTCTCTCGAAGCTCACGGGGACGATGGCGATCGGGCACAACCGCTACTCGACGATGGGGCTTTCGACCACGGCGAACATCCAGCCGCTCCTCGTCGACTGCAAGATCGGGAAGATCGCGGTCGCCCATAACGGGAACCTCGTGAACGCCGTGGAGCTGCGCCGGGGGATGGAGGCCGACGGCTCGATCTTCCGGAGCACGACCGACAGCGAGGTCATTCTCCACCTCATCGCGCGCAGCCGCGCCACTTCGACCGAGGAGATGATCGCCGACGCGCTTCGCCGGGTACAGGGCGCCTTCTCGCTCGTGTTTCTCACGAAGGATAAGGTGATCGCGGCGCGCGACACGCGGGGCTTCCGCCCGCTCTGTCTCGCGCGCCTCGACGGCGCCTACGTCTTCGCCTCGGAGAGCTGCGCCTTCGACATCATCGGCGCCGAGTACCTGCGCGAGATCGCGCCGGGAGAGCTCTGCGTCCTCGGCCCCGGCGGGCCGCAGTTCATGCGTTTCGCCGAGCCCGAGAAGCGCCTCATGCGCTGCATCTTCGAGTTCATCTACTTCTCGCGCCCCGACAGCAAGGTGTTCGGCGAGAACGTCGACAAGGTGCGCCGCAAGCTCGGCAGGCGTCTCGCGCGCGAGTCGGCCGTCGAGGCGGATATGGTGATCGCGGTGCCCGACTCGAGCAACACGATCGCGCTCGGCTACGCGGAGGAGTCGAAGATTCCCTTCGAGCTCGGCCTCATCAGGAACCACTACGTCGGGCGCACCTTCATCCAGCCGCGGCAGGCGGTGCGCGACGGGGACGTGCGGATCAAGTTCAACCCGGTCCGCGGCGTCCTCAAGGGCAAGCGCATCGTGCTCGTGGACGACTCGATCGTCCGCGGTTCGACGATGAAGAAGCTCATCACGATGCTGCGCGAGGCGGGCGCGGAGCAGATCCACCTGCGGATCGGATCGCCGCCGATCACCCATTCGTGCTACTACGGCATCGACACGCCGACGCGCGGCGAGCTCATCGCCTCGAGCCATACCGTGGAGCAGATCCGGGAATACCTCGGCGTCGAGAGCCTGCACTACCTCTCGACGGAGGGGCTCCTCACGTGCGTCGAGGATCCCGACAACTACTGCGTCGCGTGCTTCACCGGCGCCTATCCGGTCATGCCCGACGGATGTCTCCACAAGGACGTCTTCGAGGAACGGCCCGGCTGCATCGGCGGCTTCGGCGTGCGGGAGGAAGTGGACCGTTGAGGACCGCGCTTCTCCCGCTCGTGCAGCGTCCCTCGCGGTACGCCGGCGGCGAGATGAACCTCTCGAACGAGGGATTCGCCGAGGGCCGCTTCAACGTCCTCCTCGTGTTTCCCGACGCCTACGAGATCGGCATGTCCCATCTGGGCATCCGTTTCCTCTACCACGCGCTCGCAGGGCTCGACGGGGTGGGCGTCGAATTCGCCTTCGCGCCCTGGCCCGATGCGGCGGATCTCATGCGCGCATGCGGCGAGCCGCTGCGGAGCCTGCAGACCGGCACGGCCGCGTCCCGCTTCGACCTCGTGGGATTCTCGATCGGTTACGAGCTCCACTACACGAACGTGCTCATGATGCTCGAGCTGGCGGGGATTCCGCTCGAAGCGGCCGCGCGGCGCGATGAGGATCCGATCGTCGTCGGCGGGGGACCGTGCTGCACGAACCCGCTCCCGTTCGTCGCGGCGCTCGACGCCGTGTTTCTCGGGGACGGCGAGGATTCGCTCGTCGAGGCGGCCGCGGCGCTCGCGCGGCTCAAGTCGGCCCGCGCGGGACGAAGCGCGAAGCGCGAGGCGCTCGCCGGCGTCGAGGGCGTGTACGTGGACGGGATCAGCTCGTCCGTCGCGGCGCGCGCACACCGGTTCGCCGACGGCGATCTGCCGCGGCGGCCGATCGTCCCTTCGTCCGAGGCGGTCCACGAGCGCCTCGCGATCGAGATCATGCGCGGCTGCTCGCGGGGCTGCCGGTTCTGCCACGCGGGAATGTTCTACCGGCCGTGCCGCGAGCGGAGCGTCGACGAGATCGTCTCGGCGGCGCTCGAGGGGCTCGCCGCGACGGGATGGGAAGAGGTGTCGCTCCTCTCGCTCTCGACGTCGGACTACTCGCGGCTCGACGAGCTGCTCGCGCGGCTCGTCCCCGAGCTCGAGCGGCGGAAGGTGTCGCTCGCGCTCCCGAGCCTCAGGCCCGAGACGATCACGGGCGCGATCGTTTCGGCCTCGTCGACCGTGGCGAAGTCGGGCTTCACGCTCGCTCCCGAGGCGGGGACGGAGCGGCTGCGCCGAGTCGTCAGGAAGGACTTCAGCGACGAGGAGATCGTCGGCGGGGTCTCGAAGATTCTCGGGGGAGGCTGGCAGACGCTCAAGCTCTACTTCATGATCGGGCTTCCCACCGAGACGGACGAGGACCTCGACGGCGTCGCGGCGATGGTCGAGCGGATCCTCGCACTCCCGCGGCGCGGGGGGAGGTTCAGCCTCGGCGTGTCGATCTCCCCGTTCGTGCCGAAGCCGCACACGCCGTTCCAGTGGGAGCGGCAGTGCTCGATCGAGGAGTTCCGGGCGAAGGAGAGCTACCTCGACAGGCGAATCCGGAGCCGCTTCGTGAACCTGAGCCTCCGCGATCCCTCGATCAGCGTCCTCGAGGGGATTCTCGCGCGCGGCGACCGGCGCCTCTGGCCCGCGCTGCGGCGCGCTCGCGAGCTCGGGTGCCGATTCGACGGGTGGCACGACCAGCTCAGGATGGATCTCTGGGAACGGGCGCTCGCCGAGTGCGGGCTCGACGCCGCGGACTTCACGGGGGCGCGTCCCCTCGAGGAGCCGCTCCCGTGGGACGCCTTCGAGCTCCACGCCTCGCGGAAGCTCCTCCGCGCCGAGCGCGACCGCGCGTATGGCGCGGACATTACCGCTCCGGGGCCAGTCGCAAAGCCTCCAATGGGCTCGTACGGGGGAACGTCCGCGCCTGAGCAGGGCCTAGAGGCAGAGCCTCCAATGGATTCCTCCGCGGGAATG
>JBFYZJ010000220.1:0-2583 GCA_041309565.1 Candidatus Krumholzibacteriota bacterium | reverse complement strand
AAGACGCCTCGGCTTCTCATAAGACTTTGGGAATCCGGGGCGTCTCGCTATGAGGGTATGCCGAGCAGGCGCAGGGCATTTACGGATGGGCCGCTCTGCGGCGGCTTCTTTCATCACTCCTGTTCCCTACCCGCCCACTCGCACTAGTAAGTTTAGCCCGATTTCTCGGGTTGTCAATCCCCCCTCCATCGATTATCGTTCTGTCGTAACGTACGGAGGAGGATACCGAAGCATGAGCGACGCCCCGCATCTCTCGATTCGACAAGCAGGCATCGACGATGTTCCGCTTCTGTTCCGGCTGATCAAGGAGCTCGCCGAATTCGAGCGGATCCCGCACGAGGTCTCCGCGACCGAGGAGATCATCCGCGAAAGCTTCTTCGGCGATTCGCCCGCCGCCGCGGCCCTCCTCGCGGAGCTCGACGGGAAAAGCGCCGGCTTCGTCGTCTACTTCAACAATTTCTCGACGTTCGTCGGCAAAGCGGGCCTCTATATCGAAGACCTCTACGTGAGGCCCGAATACCGCGGATTCGGCGTCGGCAAGGCGCTCTTCCTCCGATGCGCGGAGATCGCCCGCGAGAGAGACCTCGGAAGAATGGAGTTCGCCGTTCTCGACTGGAATCCGGCGCGCAAGTTCTACGAGCGGTTCGGCGCCCGGGCGATGGAGGACTGGGTCCTCTACCGGCTCGGCCGTGAGGCCCTGAAGTCGCTCGATCGCTCCTGAAAGAGCACGATTATTGCATTGGAACCAGTTTCCGGACGTTTCCGGACACCGAAAGGAGACCGCCGTGAACAGTAGCGCCTATCTCGTTGTCATATTGTTTATTACAATGACGCTCCTCTTCAGCGCTTCGTGCGAGTCGGACAGCAAGCCTGCCGTCGAGCGCACGCAGCCGCTCGATTCGAATACGAGCGCCATCATCATCGACCATACCTGCCGGAATCTCGACCTGATTCCGCAGGCCGCGATCGAGCAGGCCAAGTCGACGCTCCACATCGCCTACGGCCATACCTCCCACGGAAGCCAGCTCGTCACCGGCATGACGGGGCTCGTCGCCTTCAAGGGCGCCCTCTATGCATGGAGCAATGGAGGATCCGGCGGCGCGCTCGATCTCAGGGACAAGCCCTCGCCGATGACGGGAGACCTCGGCTCCTCGAGCTGGGCGAGCAATACGAGAACCTACCTCAACGCGCATCCCGAGGTGAACGTCATCATCTGGTCGTGGTGCGGGCAGGTGAGCGACGCCTCCGAAGACGATATTTACGCCTACCTGAGCCAGATGACGACGCTCGAGATGGACTATCCGGGCGTGAAGTTCGTCTACATGACGGGGCATCTCGACGGCACCCCCCTCACGCACAACCTGTTCCAGCGGAACGAACAGATACGCGCCTACTGCCGGGCGCAGAAGAAGATCCTCTACGACTTCGCCGATATCGAATCGTACAACCCGGACGGCGTCTATTTCGGCGACAAGGAGCCGAACGACAACTGCGACTACGACATCGACGGGGACGAAACGTGGGACGGGAACTGGGCGATCGAATGGCAGGACGCGCATCCGGGGCAGTGGTACGACTGCGACGCGGCGCACACGCAGCCGCTCAACGGGAACCTCAAGGCGTATGCGGCGTGGTGGCTCTGGGCGCGGCTCGCCGGCTGGCAGGGCCCGGAGTAAATCGAGGCCCGGAGCAAACGAGAAGGCCCCGAACGATCAGGCGCCCTTCCTCGACAGGAACGCGGCGAGAACCGCCTTGGCGATCTCACCCGCGACGAACGGCAGGATCGCGAGCGACGCCGTTTGCGCGAACGGGAATCCGCCGATGAAGGACAGGTAGGCTGCGCCCCCCCCGAGAATGAGCGCCATCCCGGAAAGGGACGCGGCGAACGCGGCGGGACGGCTCCCGCCGAATTCCCGGAACAGATATCCTGACACGAGCGCCGCCGCCGGGAACGATACGAGGTATCCCCCGGTCGGACCGAGGAGCGCGCCCGCGCCGAAGCTGAATCCGGCGAACACGGGCGCCCCGGCCAGTCCGAGCCCGAGGTACGCGAGCAGCGCGTAGAATCCGTCGCGTGCGCCGAGCGTGAGCCCGGCGAGCACGACGAACAGGGTCTGCATCGTCAGGGGGACCGGCGTGAAGGGAAGGGGCACGGCGAGTTGGGCCGCCACGGCCGTGAAGCAGACGAACGCGAGGATCTTCGCCGATCGCGCGAGCGCCCCCGCGAGACGGGCCGGCTGCGGGAATACATCGCTCAATACAAGCTCTATTCTCTGCACGGCTGCTCCTTTCACGATTATCGCCCCCCCGCTATACTCCCCCCCCGCTATGCTCCGCCAAGAGTACCGGGCGCCGGAGGATTTTTCAAGACAAAGAAGCGGGGCCATCCGCTCCCTCGACCGCGACGTTCCCGAGATAGTAATGCGCGGTCAGCTCGAGGTGATGTCGTATCTTTTTCAATATCAACGCGCTATCGCCCGAGACCGCATAGCTCGCCCGTATCGCGGCGAGCACCACGATGAACTCGAAGAGGAATATCCTGTATGTCATGAGGTAGCGGTAATTGAAATCGAGCTTCTCCCG
>JBFYZJ010000219.1:0-3367 GCA_041309565.1 Candidatus Krumholzibacteriota bacterium | reverse complement strand
CAAGGTCTTCGAGGACATCGGCGCGAAGTCGGCCCAGCGGAGCCTGCTGAAGGTGCACCGGTCGTTTCTCACGCGCGGCGATCCGCAGGCCTTCATGAAGAAGACGGAAATCATGTACAAGTTCTACTACGACGTCGGGCGCCGCGAATACACGCCGACCGGTCCGACCTCGGGCGTCATGACGACCTACGACGCCGAGACGGCGTCCGTCGCCGATTGTCTCACCGTCATCGGATTCCACAAGGAAGCGCTCCGGCTCTGCGGCGCGAAAAAGGTCGATGCCGTCGAGGAGGAGTGCCGCGCCAAGGGCGGCTCCTGCTGCCGCTACCGCTTCACGTGGAGCATGTGAGTCGCCGCGCTTCAATTTCCTCCTCTTGCGCAGAAGTCCCGGAAACGCTATGCTGCTGTAGTCGTTTCGACACATGACGTTCAAACGGAACGCATCCTGTGCCGAAGCAGATTACAGAGGTTGGCTCTCGTGTTTCTGAACAAGACCAAAGACAGTTTCTTCGGGCTCGGCATCGCGCCGGGACTTCTCTCGGTGCTCGATGCGTTGAAATTCACCGTTCCCACTCCGATCCAGGAGAAGGCGATCCCGATCGCGATCGAGGGGAAGGACGTCGTCGGGGTGGCGCAGACGGGGACGGGCAAGACGCTCGCCTTCGGTATCCCGATGGTCCAGCGCCTCGCTCAGGGCAAGGGCAGGGGGCTCGTGCTCGTTCCCACGAGGGAGCTCGCCGTTCAGATCAACGAGGATCTCGCGAGGTTCGTCCGCGCCAACAAGCTCAGGACGGCGGTCGTGATCGGCGGCGAATCGATGTCGCGGCAGATCCGGCAGATCAAGGAGCATCCGCATATCATCATCGCGACCCCCGGCCGGCTCAACGACCACCTCGAGCACCGCCAGATCCGGCTCTCCGATGTGCGTATCCTCGTGCTCGACGAGGCGGACCGCATGCTCGACATGGGATTTCTCCCGCAGATCGAGCGCATCATCAAGCTCCTGCCGAAGGACCGGCAGACGATGCTTTTCTCGGCCACCATGCATCCGAGCGTGATGAAGATCGCGTCGAGCCACATGCATCTCCCCGTTCGCACGGAGATCGCGCCGTCCGGCACGGCGGCCGATCTCGTGACGCAGGAGATCTTCTTCGTCCAGAAGGGATTCAAGGGCGAGCTTTTGCGGCAGCTGCTCGAGCAGTACTCGGGCTCCGTGCTGCTCTTCGTGCGCACGAAACGCGGGGCGAGCAAGGTCGCGAGAATGCTCCGGGGGGCAGGGCACGCCGCCGGCGAGATCCACGCCGACCGCTCGCAGGCGCAGCGCATGGAAGCGATGCGGGGATTCAAGACCGGCAAATTCCGCGTTCTCGTGGCCACCGACATCGCCGCGCGCGGCATCGACGTCACGGATATCGAGCTCGTGATCAACTACGATCTCCCCGACGACACGGGGAACTACGTGCACCGCATCGGCCGCACGGGACGCGCGGGGAAGACCGGACGCGCCATCACGTTCGCCACCCCCGAGCAGCGTTCCGAGGTGAAGGACATCGAGAAGTTCATCCGCGCGGCGATACCCGTGTCGGCGCACGCAAGCATCCCCCCCGAGGAGATGGCTCCGGAGCCCGTCGCGGAGAAGCCGGCGTTCGGCAGAAAGCCGCACCCGAGCCGCCGCCGCCTGTTCAAGGGCAGATAATCTCTCCGTGCATGATCGTCGTGAGTGCGAGGCGCGCCGCGCCCCCGGTAACGAGGGCGGCAGCGCCTCTGAAGACTCGCCGAATAGCCGGTTCTCAGCTCCCGAACGGGATCCCGATCCCCACCTGAAGGCTGATGCCGCTGTTGTAGCTGTCGTGCTCGCCCGCCGCGGTGTTGTCGATCGTCGTGAATCCGCGGCCCCACCGGGCGTCGAGCAACAGGTCGATCTTGTCGAAGGCATAGGAGGCCGAGAAACCGAGGACGCCGCCGATCTGGTAATCCTCGATGATCGCGTCGGCGTCCCGCGTCTCGTCGACGTCGACGATCTCGTCCGTCGTGTCGGGTTCTTCGAAGCTGGCCTGGCCCTTCAGCTGCACCTCGGCCAGGGCGCCGTACGAGAACGTGGGACCGAAGAAGGCGCGAAGCTTGAGGCGTCCTTCCTCGTCGGCGTTGAACGAGAACACCGCAAGCACGGGCATCTCGATATAGTCGAGATGAAGCGTCAGCGTGCCCTCGAACTCGGCCAGCTGCGGATTCTGGTTCGGCCGCTCCAGGACCGCTGTTCCCTCGACGGGGCCTTCTCCGCCCATCTGTATGTACTGGACTTCGGCCTGAATCCCGAAGAAGTCGCTGAAATTGGCCTTCAAGTACGCGCCGCCGACGAATCCGAGGCTGTAATCGCTGACCGAGCCGGCGAGATCGCCTTCTTCGCCGGCGACGAAGGCGCTGACCGGATCGCCGATCATCTTCGCACTGTTCATGCCCAGCTTGGCCCCGGTCTCCCAGGTGACGCCGTACGCGGCGCCGCACGCGAACGCGAC
The DNA here is from genome assembly GCA_041309565.1 of Candidatus Krumholzibacteriota bacterium. GTDB lineage: Bacteria > Krumholzibacteriota > Krumholzibacteriia > Krumholzibacteriales > Krumholzibacteriaceae > SSS58A. The sequence goes on along the minus strand of JBFYZJ010000219.1, from coordinate 851 downwards.
GACGAGCATGCAGACAACGGTGATCTTGCAGGTGTGCAGTTTCATGTGAAGTCCCTCCTTGTCCCTTCCCGGAATCGGCTGCCTCGATGATCCGTATAAGTGCGCGCCATTGTGAAGCTTTTCCTCTCCATACTCAAGGATTTTTTGATTCTGGGGCGCGTACGACCTTGACACGGGGCCGGGGATTCAGTAAGAAATCGACTATTTCAGGGAGGAAGGAAGGACCATGGAGAAATCGCTCAAGACCCTTTTCATAATGACGATTCTGGGCGTGCTGGTCATTCCGGGCGCCCTGTCGGCCGGCGAGGACTACAAGACCTATACGCTCGGCGAGATCCTGGTGCTGGCGGAGCGGGCCGGCGTCAAGAGCATCGCGATCAATCAGGAGATCACGGCCGAGGACATCGCGGCGACGAACAGCCGCACCGTAGCCGAGGCCCTGCAATACATTCCCGGCGTGCAGGTGACGATGGGAAGAAAGATGGAGGCCAGCATTTCGATACACGGCTTCTCTCAGGACAAAGCGCTCATCCTCATCGACGGCGTGCCCTACTACGAGACGAAATACGGCAAGTTCGACATGAACCTGCTCTCGATCGAGAACGTGGCGCGGATCGACGTGATCAAGGGCGCGGCCTCCGTGCTCTACGGCGCCAATGCCGAAGCGGGCGTCATCAATATCATCACGAAGAAGGCCGCCGACAGGGCGTCCTTTTCGGGAAAGCTCGAGGTCGGAGAAGACGGCGCTTCATCGGCGTATCTGTCGCATGGGATGAAGCGGGGGAGTCTGACCTACTGGATTTCCTTCATGCACCGGGAATGGGACGGATGGAAGGTCTCGGACGATTTCG
>JBFYZJ010000218.1:0-4497 GCA_041309565.1 Candidatus Krumholzibacteriota bacterium | reverse complement strand
TCGCCGCCGGCGGCCGCTCCCCCGATCGAACGCATCTCCGATGAACCGCATGCCTCGATCGCGCCGATCGGCTCGGTACACGCGCGAGCCCTTTCCGCTTCCGGCGTCTCGCGACGCAGCCTGAACAGCGAGAAGCCGTCCCGATCGAACACCTCTTCGGCGAACGACGGACAGGCGAGGAATTTCTCGCGCGTTTTCGAGGCTTCACGGGCCGCGAACGAGTTGAAGAAATCGGCCTGCTCGGGCTCGTTGCCGTTGACGAGCACGTAGTCCGCGCCCTTCCGTTCGAGCCAGGGGACGCCGGCCGCGAGGGGAACCGCGGGGCTGAGGAGATCCCTCGTCTCGCGGAGCCGCTCGATCGCCGCCGTGTCGGCCGGCGAGCAGTGCTGGCCGAGAACCACCGTAACGAAATGATCCGTGAATGCCGAGAGCGCGTAGCTCGTCGCGGGGTCGCTCGCGATGACGGAATGATCCGGAATCTCGTGCGCGAGCGCCTCGAACAGCCGCTCGTGCGCGGCGGGAACGGCCGCGCGCCGTTCGAGCATCGCGCGGACCGTCGCCGCGCCCCTCACCGCCGCCCCCCGGAGCGGGAACAGCGCAAAGAGGACGAGGATCGCCCCGGCGACGGCGCGGTTCGCCGCGCCGCGCGCCGACCGGAGCGGCCTCACCCCGCCCGCTCCCGACGCCCCGCCCCCCGTGACCACCCGCCGCCCGAGCCCACCGATCGCGAGCGCGAGCACGATCGCATACGGCGCGGCGTCGAGGATTCGATAGTGCAGGTACCCGATACGCTGCTCCAGCGCGGACGCGATGAGCGGATCGAGCGCGATGATCACGGGAACGACGTAGAGGATGAGCGCGAGCCCGCGCCGCTCGACGCGCGCGGCGAGCACGTGAAGAAACGGCGCGGCGAGCAGCAGATAGAAGAAAACCATTCCGTATCTCGTCAGAATCTCGGCGGGATCCACGATCGCCAAGCGGGGGGAGAAAACGAGCATCCCCTGCATATGCGTGTGGATCGCATTCGCGGGAGCGAACGCGCCCGGCGCGCGAATCACAAGCGGGACCGCCAGCCCCGCGAGCAGCACGGGAACGCTCCGCCAGAACCTCCCGCGCCACGGGGCGCCGCGCCGCGTCAGCATGACGTAGAGAAAGACCCCCGCCATGGACACGACGAGGAGCATCGCGAAGACCGCATGGTACGCCGCGCCCACGCACGCGAGGAGCGCGGCCGCGGCGAGATGCGCGCGCGTTCCGGCGCGGTAATATACGAAGAGAAACGCGAGATCGAGCCAGAGCGCTATCTGCGCGACGTTTCTGCTGAATCCCGCCTTCGTGATCCATCCGATCCCCTCCCCGCCGTGAAACAGCAGGAAGAGCGCGAGCGAGAGCGCGGCCCAGCGGTGCGAGCCGCAGAGCTGCAACGAGAAAAGCAGGAACGAGCAGAACGCGAAGAACGACAAAAACGCAGGCACGTCGCGCCAGACGCGATCGGCGCTCGCGCGCGACTGATACGTCCAGAGAGAGAGCACCGGATGCCAGAGGCCCTTCCGCGGATCAGGCGCGATCCCATCGCCGTCCCGATGAAACGAATCGCCCGGGAAGAGCACGCCGGTCTCGACGCTCCTCCTGACGAAGCTCACGTGATCGAGGGAATCCGTGTCCCACCCCAGATCCCCCGTCCCCGAGAACGCCGCAACGCACAGCGCGAAGAGAGCCGCTCCGATGATCGCTGACCGGCGCCCCGGCAACGCCGATTCCGTCGATCCCGCCGCACGGGGCGATCGATCTCCCCCGCCCCCCTTCCGCCTCCCGGCCCGCCGCGCGAGAAACGCGAGGACGAGCGCGGCGGCCGCAGCGGCCGCTGAAATCGCGCCGTAGGATACGCCCGGCATGAAGCCCGCGCATACGACGGCGGAGACGAACACCAGCCCCATCGAGACTGCGCCGCACGCCGTCTCGAGGATCGAAGCGCTCGAACGGAACAGGAGCACGCTCAGCGAATGCCCGGGAATGATGACGAGCGCGAGAAATGCGAGCGCGATCCGCGCGAACGCAGGGCCGACGCTCGCCCCGAGTCCGGCGAGAAAGGAGAGAACGACAACAACGGCCTCGAGCGTGAAAACGGCGGTCCCCATGCTTCAACCATCGCTCTCTCGCGCGACCGAACGGCCTTCCCGCGGCACGCGCCCGGGCGCCCGCATCCCCCCTCGCCTCAATACGTCCTGTATACGAGAAAAACGCCGAAACAGATCACGAGCGTTCCGACGAGCCTCAGGGCCGAGAATCCCTCGTTGAGCAGAACCGGCGAGAGGAGCGCGGTGAGAACGTAGGAAAGGCTCAGCATGGGAAACGCCCAGCTGAGCTCGGCCTTCGACAGGATGCTGATCCAGATCAGCGCGCTGATGAAGTAAATGACGAATCCGCACAGCACCATCCACGACGAGAGCGCTCTGCCGACGGCGTGGACATCGGTCAAGCTGACCGCCCCGACGCGGTTGACCCCGGTCTTGACCATGAACTGCCCCGTCGTGTTGATGAGGACGGTGACGATGATGAGCAGAAAGCTCCTGAGCATTGCACACTCCTTATTTCATCGCTCGAATCTCAATTTCACGAGATACCAGAGATTCCGGAATCCGTCACGCCATTTCTCCAGTTTCGCTTCGCCGATCCTCGGACGATACCGTATGTGACGCTCGTCGAAGATCACGCCGGGATGACGCATCGCCTTGATCTTGATCTCCTCGCTGAACGTCATGCCGTCTTGCCGAAGCGTGAGATCCCGAAACAGCGAGCTCCGGAAGATCCACATGCCCGATTGCGAATCGCGGATTCGCCGCATGAAAAGCGCGAGCGTCGCGAGCGTGAGGATCCTGTTGCCCACCTTGTTCCAGAAACGCATCGCTTCCGCGTCCTCGAGGGGAAACCGCGACGCGTTGAGGAAATCGACGTTGCGATCGATGAGATGCTCGACGCACTCCTCGACCTGGTCCGCCGGATACGTGCCGTCTCCATCCATGGTGACCGTGATGTCCCCCGTCGCGGCGGCGAGCCCGGCCCGGTAGGCCGCCCCGTATCCCTTCTTCGGCTCGAACACCACGACCGCGCCGAGGCCGCGGGCGACCGCCGCGGTCCGGTCGGTGGAATTGTTGTCGACGACCACGATCTCGTCGACCGATTTGGGCAGGGCCGGAATGAGCCCGGCGAGCCCCGCCTCCTCGTTATAGCACGGGATGACCACCGAGATTCTCTTGCCGCGAAGCATACCGCGCTCCTCTAGAATATCGACAGAATCCGTTCCTTCGCCGGAATCGGCAGCGTGCGGAGCATCTCCTTCTCCTCGTCTCCGATCACCCGCAGCACGCGGAATCCGACGACGAGGAGGAGGACACCGGCCGCGATCAGAAGCGCGAGCGCCGCCGGGGAGCTCCACCGGCCCGCGAGCAGGGACAGCAGACACGTCGGCACCGCGGCGAGCGTGCATCGAACGATAAATCCAACCGGCGTCTTCACGTCGGGACGCATCTTCCTCATGACTGCGTGGAAGAGCACCACCCCGATCATCAGCACGAGCGATACGGAGCCGATCGCTCCCCACATGCCGTACCGCGGAATCAACGCGAAATCGAGACCGATCTCGATTGCCGCCAACGACATGAATATCAACATGTTAACCCAGCTCTTGCCCATGACGTAGAACGCCATGCTCAGCGGAGTATAGAGAAAGGAGTATGAAAACACAACGAAAAACAACTGCGTAAGTAACGCTGCTGGAAGCATTTTCGCGCCATAGACGATCGGAACGAGCTGCCTCGAAAACGCGAATCCCATCGCGGCGACGGGAACGACCAGAAGGAAGATGAGCTTGAAATAGAGGCGGATCGCCCGGGGCAGACGGGCCGCATCCCTCGCGTACTGCTCGCTCGTGCCCGCCATGATGATCGGCCACATCGTGAGCGGAACGAACTCGAGGAGCATCTGGGGCATCCCATAGGCCAGTCTGAAGTATCCCGCCGCTTCCGCCCCCTTGAAATGCCCGAGGAACAGAACTTCCGATTGTCGCCAGACGATCTGGCCGAGGAGCCCGGTCACGACGAAGGGGAGCGAGAACTTGAGCACGTCGGTCACCCTCGGCCCCGTTCCCGCGGCGCCGACCGATCGCAGCAGTCGCCGCGAGCGCGGCACGAGGAGCGCGAGGATGAAAAGATTCATCCCCCCCCCGGCGACGAGCACCGCCGCGATGCCGAGATCCCTGCGCATCGCCGCCGCGATGAGCGCGAAATAGATCGCGTTCCCTCCCGCTACGACCGCCGCGAGCCGTTTCGTCTCGTACCACGACTGGAAGAAGTTGTTGAGGAGGAGCACGAGGACCTCGAAGATGAAGCAGGCGACCGCGATCTGGAGATAGAAACCGAAACGTCCCGACTGATCGAGGAAGAAGACGCTCAGGAGACTCCCCCCGTACCGGCTCAGCGCGAGCACGCAGGCCCAGAC
>JBFYZJ010000217.1:0-6895 GCA_041309565.1 Candidatus Krumholzibacteriota bacterium | reverse complement strand
TATTCGAGTCGCTCCTCACGAACGCCGTCCGGGCGACCGAAGGCCGCGCGGACGCCGAGATCGCGGCCGCGGTGCAGTGGGAGGGGATCTACTGCCGGATCGACGTCCGCGACAACGGGTGCGGGATCCCGCGGGACGACTATGAGCGCGTCTTCGAAAGACACTACACGACCAAGCCGGAAGGCGGCGGCTTCGGGCTTTATTACGCCCGTGAGGAGCTCGCGAAATTCGGCGGCAAGATCTACGTTCTCGCGAGCGACGCGGGTTCGGGCACGACCATGCGGGTCGTTCTGAGAAAAACAGAGAAAACGGGGGGCGTATGACCGGCGAACGGGTCCGCATTCTCATCGTGGACGACGACGAGACCTTCATGGGGGATCTCGCGAGGCTCATGAACGACCGGTACGAGACCATTCTGGCGCGCAACGCGCAGGAGGCGCTGTCGGCGCACAAGCGGCTCGGCTTCGACGCAGTCCTGCTCGATATAGATCTCGGGAGGGGGGTCGACGGCTTCGAGGTGCTCGACGCGCTCCGCGCCTCCGATCCGAACATCCCCGTCATCATGGTGACGCGCGACACCTCGGCGGCCTCGGCGATCGCCGCCCTGAAGAAGGGCGCCGTCGATTACATCGACAAGCGCCCCGATCTCGGCGATCTCGAGCGGCGGATCTCCCGGGCGATCGATGAGCAGCGGATTATGCGGCTCAACGATGCGCTCCGGATGGAGATCGACGACCTTCACGGCCGGATGATCGGCGACGGGGCGAAGATGCGCGAGCTGCGCCGGGAGATCGCCATCGCCGCCGAGAGCTCGAGCCCCGTTCTCATCGTGGGGGAAACGGGAACCGGCAAGGAGCTCGTGGCGCGGGAGATTCACAAGCGATTCAGTCCCTCGAGCGCGTTCGTGCCGCTCAACTGCGCCGCGGTGCCCCACGAGACGTTCAGCCTGAAGCTCGTCGGGAGCATCCGGGGAGCGTTCAGCGGCGCCGAGAACCTTCCGGGTGTTTTCGAGATCGCTCACGAGGGAGTTCTCTTTCTCGACGAGATCACGGAGATCGACGCCCAGCTGCAGGCCGAGCTCCTCCGCGTCGTTCAGGAGCGGGAGTTCGAGCGCAACGGGAGCATGCGGAGGATCCCGTTCCGCGGGAAGCTCCTCGCCTCGACGAACCGGCCGTTGAAGGAGAGCCTCAAGAACGGAACGCTGCGGAACGACCTGTATTTCAGGTTCGGCGCGCACGTCATCGGCGTGCCGCCCCTCAGGGAGCGGCGCGAGGATATTCCCGCTCTCGTCCGCTATTTCCTCGAGCGCAAGTCGATCGAGCTCAAGCGGGCGAAGCCCGAAATCGGCGAGGCGATGATGACCGATCTGTGCGGGAGGGACTGGCCCGGCAACGTGCGGGAGCTCGAGAACGTGATCGAGGCGTACGTCGTCCGCGGCGGCGTCGCCGCGCCGAAGGCGCCCGAAGACGCTTCGGAGCGCGCCGTCTCGAACGAGGCGCTGTGCCGCATGCGCTACCGCGACGCCAAGGAAATCGTGCTCACGGAATTTCAGCGGAGCTACACGAAAACGATCATCGCGGCGTGCAGCGGGGATATCGCCAAGGCCGCGGAACGCATGGGGCTCTCACGCTTCGGACTCCAGAAAATGCTGAACGAGCTCGAGAGGCAGGACGCGCCGCCGGATGCGTCACCCTCCCCTCCTCCTGACACCGATGGAGCCTGAAACGGCAACTGGAGTTGCGGTTTGGCCGCAGCCGGATTCATCACTCTAATTGCTTTCCTTACAAATGATTGTGTGCAGATTCGCCCGCCTTCTATTGGCAACTGCAGTTGCGCGGTAACAATCGCATTGCGGCACAATACGGCGAAACCGCAAATTATAACTTATTGATATTAAATAAAATATACGCTATTTGCGGCCTTTGTTGCAGGCTTCGTCATAATGGAATGTCAATTGCTTTTTACATTATCGACGAACGAGAGTATCCGAAATAAAACTCGCACAACGGATGGATCTCGTTTGGGCACCGGAGGGGTAGGGCGGCTCTGTGCCGACGTCGGCCGCGTGCCGACGTCGGCCTCCTAGGGGAAGAGACAAAGTGAGAAGAGACCGTTAGGAGGGTGGGGCCATGAACGCGGCCGAAAGAACGAACGGTGAGCTTCTGATCGTCGAAGACGATCGAGACTTTGTCGATGATCTGTTCACGATGTGGCGTCCGCCCCTTCCGGTCGCCCGGGCGGCCACCGGCAAGGAAGCATTCGACTACCTGCAAAACGGCGTTCCATCGCTCGTTCTCCTCGATCTGAACCTGCCTCATTACATCGCAGACGATGACGCCTCCGAGGGATTCGGAATCTTATCCTATATACGGAGCAGCGTCAGCTCGGACGTTCCCGTGATCGTCATCACGCGCGAACGCTCGGAGGCGACCCGATCGCGCGCCGTTTCGCTCGGCGCGAACGACTTCTTCCCGAAATCGCTCGACATCGCGGATCTCGATGAAGCGGTGTCGACCGCGATGCGGGAGTGGCGCAGCAGCGCCTCGTGAGAGATTCTCCTGCTCGTAGCAACGCCAGGCGGGGCCGGCCGAAAGGTCGGCCTCGCCGTTTTTGGCCTACCTATCGATCGATTCCTCCGCTATAATGAGGCGCGGCTGTCCGGCTCGACGCCGGAAGCCGGCATGCTCCCGCATCTTTTCGATGGAATCCGCGTATTGAGAGAGAAGGAGGACCGCCCGTGGCCAACATTCTGCAGCCCGCCGAGATCGTCGAGATCGGCATCGAGAAGGAGAAGAAGCGCCGCGACTTCTACGCGCTCGCGGCGGAACGGTTCAAGGGAGAGAAGGAGCTCGGCGATCTCTTCGCGCGGCTTCGCGACTGGGAGGTCGAGCATATACGGAGGTTCGAGGAGATACGCGACGGGGTGAAGAAAGCGCAGTACACTGAGTCGTATCCGGGGGAGACGGAAAGCTACATGGACGCCCTCGTCGACAGCGATCTCTACGCGAAGGTCACCCCCGAGAAGTTCGCCGAGCTCGTGAAAACGCCGCTCGACGCCCTCGACCGGGGGATCGGATTCGAGAAGGACGCGATCCTCTTCTTCAGCCATCTCGCCCGGTTCATCGATCCGACGAGCAAGGAGATCGTCGATCGCCTCATCAAGGAAGAGCAGCAGCACATGCTGTATTTGTTTACCATGAAGAAAGAGATGGGCGGAAGGTAATCCCGGCAGGCGGGGCACCTTCATCATCACGTAGGGGAGGAGTTCGGCATGAGAGTGTTCTGGAAATGCTTTTTCGCCACGATTCTCGCGTTCGTCGTCATGGTGCTGGTCGTCGCCGGCATGGTGGTGTCGCAGAGCGACGGCAAGAAGAAGATCGAAGACCATTCGTACCTCGTCGTCGACATCTACGGCGAGATCGCCGAGTACGATCCGCCGAGCGGCGTCATGGGAGAGATGATGGGCGGCAAGCCCGAAACGCTCCAGCGCGTGCTGGGCAATCTCGAGAAAGCCGCGGTCGACGATCGCATCGACGGCGTCATCTTCAAGATATCGTCGAGCAACAGCGCCGGCCTCGCGAAGCTCGAGGAGATGCGGGGCGCGATCAAGAAGGTGCGCGCGGCGGGGAAAAAGGTGTACGCCTACACCGATTCGATGGACCGCAACGCCTTCTATCTCGCCGCGGCGTGCGATTCGATCTTCGCGCCGCCGCCGGCGTACATCTCGTTCCTCGGCATGAGCGGCGGCTCGCAGCACATCAAGAACTCGCTCGACAAGCTCGGCATCAAGCCGAATCTCCACCAGATCCGCGAATACAAGAGCGCCGCGGAGATGGTCACGCGCGCGGAGAGCTCTCCCGAAGCCCGCGAGAACAAGGAATGGCTGCTCGCCGAACGCTGGGACATGATGACGCAGGCCTTCAAGGAGGACCGGGGGCTCACCGACGAAAAAATCGTCGAGCTCATGAGCTTCGCCCTGTACACGGCTCCCGAGGCGAAGGCCGCGGGGCTCGTGGACCGCGTGCTGTACTGGGATTCGCTCGAGACCATGCTGAAGGGGGACGAGAAGGAGCTCCGCACGGTCTCGCAGGCGACCTACGCCGACGTGAAGCCCGAAAAGCTCGGCCTCAAGGGCTCGAAGAAGATTGCGGTCATTCACGCGAGCGGGATGATCGGCGGGAGGAAGAGCAAGGTGGATCCGCTCTTCGGCGTCATGATGGGGCACGAGAGCGTCATCGCCGAGCTCCGCAGGGCGAAAAAGGACAAGGACGTCGCCGCGATCGTGTTCCGCGTCGATAGCCCCGGCGGCGAGGGGCTCGCGAGCGACCTTATCGGTCACGAGGTCGAGCTCGTATCGAAGGAGAAGCCCATCGTCACCTCGATGGTCGACGTCGCGGGCTCCGGGGGATACTACATCGCATACGAGGCGACGAAGATCGTCGCCGATCCGATGACGCTCACCGGCTCGATCGGGTCGATCAGCATGAAGTTCAACATGAAGGGGCTCTACGACAAGCTCGGCGTCACCTACGACTTCGTCGAGAAGGGGCCCAACGCGCTCCTCTATTCCGATTACTTCGATTTCACGCCCGAGCAGCGCAAGCGCTTCGAGGAGAACCACTGGGCTGGTTTCGACATGTGGCTCAGGGACGTCGCAGAGCACCGCAAGATGTCCTACGAGGATATCACGAAGCTCGCGCTCGGGCGCGTGTGGACGGGGCGCCAGGCGAAGGCGAACGGCCTCGTCGACGAGCTGGGCGGTCTCGACAAGGCGATCGAGATGGCGAAGGAGCTCGCGGAGATTCCCGCCGACCAGAAGGTCACCGTCGTGCACTATCCGAAGAAGAAGGGGCTCCTTCAGTCGATCCTCGACGGCGAGGGGGGCGGCATCGCGGCGGCGGCGAACTGGATCGTCTATCGATTCGTGAGAGACGACGTCGCCGAAACGTGGAGAACGCTGAATTCCCGGAATCTCTACCTGACGCCGGCGCCGGCTCTCGAATAGGCCGGTCCGCGCGGCACTCGCGAGGAGGATGAATTGTCTCGATCAAGAGCATGCGCGATCGTCTGCGCGGCCGCCCTTGCGCTTCTCGTTTCGCTGAACGCGCTCGGCGCCGCCAAGCGCCCGGTGACGGCCGACGATCTCTGGAAGATGAAGCGTGTCGGGTCCCTTTCCCTTTCTCCCGACGGGAGCCGGGCGGCGGTCGTGGTGACCGAGTACGACGTCGCGAAGAACGAGGGGCAGGGGGATATCTGGATCGTCAAGACGGACGGCTCCGGAGCGGTCCGCTTCACGACGGGGGCGACGACGGAAAGCTCCCCCGTCTGGAGCCCATGCGGCAAACGGTTCGCGTTCGTCGCCAAGCGCGAAGGGGACGACAAGCCGCAGATCTACACCATGTCCCTGAGCGGCGGCGAGGCGGCGCGCTTGACCGAGATGCCGCTCGGCGTCTCGAACCTGTGCTGGACCGGCCACAAGATATTCTTCGTCTCCGACGTGCTGCCCGGCTACGAAGGGAAGCTCGATTCGATGAAGGCGGAGCTCGACCGGCGCGCCGAGCGCAAGATCTCGGCGAAGACGACCGAGGCGCGGCTCTACCGCTACTGGGATCACTGGCTCACCGACGGGACTATGCCGCACCTCTTCTCGATCGAATGCAAGAGCGGCCGCGGCGGCGCGCTCGTCGATCTCACCCCCGGCTGGGACCGCTTCTTCACCGACTCGGGCGAGCTCGATTACGACGTCTCTCCGGACGCGAAGGAGATCGCCCTTTCGGCGCTCGAGTTCGGGGCGCCGTACGATTCGCTCGTATACGACGTCTATTTGATCGACGTGGCCGCGCCCGGGACGCCGCGGAACGTCACGCCGGAGAATCCGGCCGACGACCTCTCGCCGCGCTACACGCCCGACGGCAAGTACCTTCTCTACGGGATGCAGAAGATCACCGGATTTTACGGCGATCGCGTGCGGCTCGTGCGGTACGACCGGGCGACGGGCGAGAAGAAGGTTCTCACCGAGGACTGGGATCGCTCCCCGTCGGGCTGGGTCGCTTCCGACGACGGGAAGACCGTCTACTTCGCGGCCGAGGACCGGGCCGCGGTCTCGATCTTCTCGATCGGGATGAACGGCGGCGCGGTGAAGGAGGTATACCGGGGCGGATCGAACGGCTCGATCGAGGCGGCGGACGGCGGGAAGCTCGTGTTCCTGCACAACGATCTCTCGGCGCCGAACGAGGTCTACTCCGTCGCGGCGAGCGGGAAGAATCTCCGCAAGCTCACCTCGTTCAACGACGGGATCATCGCGGACCTCGAGCTTGGCCGCGTCGAGGACGTTTCGTTCAAGGGCTTCGGGGGCGCGGACGTGCAGATGTACGTCGTGTATCCCCCGGGCTTCGATGCGGCGAAAAGATGGCCGCTCCTCATCCTCGTGCACGGCGGGCCTCACGGCATCTTCGGCGACGAGTTCCACTTCAGGTGGAACGCCCACGCGTTCGCCGCGCCCGGCTACGTGACGGCGCTCGTGAATTTCCACGGCTCCTCGAGCTTCGGGCAGGATTTCACCGACGCGATCACGGCGGAGCACGGGCGCAAGCCTTTCGAGGACGTGATGAAGGCGGCCGACTTCCTCACGGGCAGAGGATTCATCGACGAGAAGCGGATGGCGGTCGCCGGGGGCAGCTACGGCGGATACCTCGTGAGCTGGATCGGAACGCAGACGGACCGCTTCGCCTGTCTCATCAATCACGCGGGCGTGTTCGATCTCTGCGTGCAGTTCGGCTCGGACGTGACGTTCGGGCGCGAGCGCTCGTACGGCGGCACCCCGTGGACGAATCTGCCGGACGTCATCCGGTGGAGCCCCGCGCACAACATGGCGAACTACGTGACGCCGACGCTG
>JBFYZJ010000216.1:0-5405 GCA_041309565.1 Candidatus Krumholzibacteriota bacterium | reverse complement strand
TTCCGATCTGACGCGAGCGTCATGGATGAGGCGTTCCGCCTGCGGCGCGACTTTCTCGCGAAGCAGCTCGAATCGCTCGTGGGACGGGTGATCGTGCTCGAGGGCACGAACCTCTCCTTCGACGAGGAATCGATGGCGCTCTTCGACATCGTCGCCCCGCCCGCCGACGAACGGCGTTTCAAAGAGGCGCTCGCCCGCATCGACGCGCTCCTGCCTCCCGGCGAGGGAACGCTCATCGAACGGCTGGAGCGATTCAAGAAGGATCTCGTCATTCCGAAGGATCGCCTCGACGCCGTGTTTGCCGCGGCGATCGCCGAGGCCCGCCGGCGGACGAAGGAGCACATTCCCCTTCCCGATGACGAATCGTTCACCGTCGAGTACGTGAAGGGAGCGTCGTGGGGCGCGTACAACTGGTATCAGGGCGGGAATCGCAGCGTGATCCAAATCAACACCGATTTTCCCACCTCCATCGATGCGCCGCTCGGCCTCGCCTGCCACGAGGGATATCCGGGGCATCACGTGCAGAACGTCCTGTTCGAGCAGGGGCTCGTGAAGGACCGGGGGTGGATCGAGTTCACCGTTTCTCCGCTCTTCAGCCCGGTCTCGCCGATCAACGAGGGCGCGGCGAATTTCGGGATCGAGGTAGCCTTCCCCGGCGACTCACGGCGCGTGTTCGAGCGCGAGGTGCTGTATCCGCTCGCCGGCATCGACACGGCCAAGGCGGATGCCTACTTCGAGGTCCGGAAGCTGATGCGCGAGCTGGGCAGCGCGGAGAACGAGGCGGCGCGGCGGTATCTCGGCGGGACGATCACCGCGGATGAAGCGGCGGCCTACCTGTCCGCTTATTCGCTCAGATCTCCCGAGCGCTCGCGCCGGCTCGTGACGTTCTTCGATCAGTACCGGAGCTATGTCATCACGTACAACGTCGGCTACGACCTCGTGAAGAGCTACATCATTAAGCGCGGCGGCACGGCGGATCGCCCGAAGGAGCGGTGGGAGGAATTCCGGACGCTCATTTCCCTTCCGCGCGTTCCCTCGCAGCTGCGCTGAGGAGGCCTCGTTCATGATCAAGGAAATCACTGCCCGGAATCTCGATCCCGAGCGGTTCGTCGCGGAGAAGGTCGAGGAGATACGAACGGCGGTCGCGGACGGGACCGCGATCAACGCCCTCTCGGGCGGGGTCGATTCCTCGACCGTCACGATGCTCGGTCACCGCGCCCTCGGGAAGAAGCTCAGGACCGTGTTCGTCGAGAACGGCCTCATGCGGGAGGGGGAGCCCGAGCGCGTCCGGGGGCTCTTCGAGAAGCTCGGCGTCGGCGTCGAGATCGTCGACGCCCGTGCGGATTTCTTCGGCGCCCTCAAGGGAATCACGGATCCGGAGGAGAAGCGCGAGGCGATAACGCAGACGTTCTACCGGAAGGTGTTCGGGCGCCTCGTGCGGGAGAGCGGCGCGAAGCACCTTCTCCAGGGCACGATCCTCACCGACGTCGACGAGACCGTCGCCGGAATCAAGCGCCAGCACAACGTCTTCGAACAGCTCGGCATCGATCCCCAGGAGGCGTTCGGCTACCGGATCATCGAGCCGCTCATCAGGCTCCGCAAGGACGGCGTGCGGATCGTCGGCAAGACGCTGGGGCTCCCGTCCGAGCTGTTCCAGCGCATCCCGTTCCCGGGGCCGGCGCTCTCGGCGCGCGTCCTCGGGGAGGTGACTCCCGAGCGCGTCGAAACGGTGCGGAAGGCAACGGTCGTCGTCGAACGGCTGCTTTCGGGCACGAAGGCCTTCCAGTACCTGGCGATTCTCCACGAGGATCGCGTGACCGGCATGCGCGACGGAAAGCGGGATTTCGGCATGCAGATCGAGGTTCGCTGCTGGGACAGCCTCGATGCGCGGATCGCGACGCCGACGAGGCTCCCCTTCGAAACGCTCGACACCCTCGCCGATGAAATCATCAAGAAGGTGCCGGGCGTGGTGAGCGTCACCTACAACATCGCGACAAAGCCGCCGTCGACGATCGAGGCCGTTTGATCGCGCGGCAGCGCACGAGAGGAGGAGCCGATGACGTACACGCATCATGAATTGAAGGAAAAGACGCTGGCCGAGCTGAAGGAGATCGCCGCGGGCATCCAGGACGAGTCGGTCAAGGGATACAGCCAGATGAACAAAGAGCATCTGGTTAAACAGCTCTGCGCTGCGCTCAAGATCGACGTGCACGAGCATCACACGGCGAAGATACCGGAAAAGACCGGCATCAAGGCGCGGATCAAGGCGCTGAAGCGCGAGCGCGACAAGCTCATGGGCACCCACGATCATGTGCAGCTCGGCGCGATTCGCGCGAAGATAGGGCGCCTCAAGCACCGGCTCAGAAAAGCGGCCGTTTGATTGCGGATTGACCGTTTCTTTTCAATGTGTTAGCTTATCGTGTCTTTTTTGCGGCATTCTGCTGAAAGGGAGCGGTCTTGGCCGAGCTGGAAAAAACATACAATCCCGTCGACGTCGAACGGAAATGGACGGCCGTCTGGCGCGAGAGCCGGGTGTTCACCCCGGACGCGAGGTCGTCCGAGCCGCCGTTCACGATTGTTCTCCCGCCCCCCAACATCACCGGTTCGCTCACGGTCGGGCACGCCCTCGGCACGACCGTGCAGGACCTCCTCTGCCGCTGGAAGCGGATGAAGGGGCATAACGTCCTGTGGCTCGCCGGGATGGACCACGCCGGCATCGCGACCCAGAAGGTCGTCGAGCGCGCGCTTCTCGACCGGGGCGTGACGAAGGACGCCCTCGGCCGCGAGAAGTTTCTCGAGGAGTGCTGGACGTGGAAGGCGAAATACCACGACCGGATCGTCGAGCAGCTCGGGGCGCTCGGTGCCTCCCTCGACTGGTCGCGTGAGACCTTCACCCTCGATCCGGGCGTCTCGCGGGCCGTGCGCGAGGTGTTCGTGCGGCTGTACCGCAAGGATCTCATCTACCGCGACCGCTACATCGTCAACTGGTGCCCCGCGTGCGGAACGGCGATCTCGGACGAAGAGGTCGATTTTGTCGAGACGCACGGGAAGCTCTACTATATCGCCTACCCCTTCGCCGGCGGCGGGGGAGAGCTCGTCGTCGGCACGACCCGCCCCGAGACGATGCTCGGGGACGTCGCGGTCGCGATGAATCCCGGGGACAAGCGCGCCGAGGCGCTGCGGGGGAAAATGCTCGAGCTCCCGCTCACGGAGCGCGCGATCCCGGTCATATTCGACGAAGCGGTGGATCCCACATTCGGTACCGGTTGCCTGAAGGTGACCCCGGCCCACGACGCGACCGATTTTCTCATCGGTCTTCGACACCGGCTCGATCCGGTCGTTGTCATCGACCGTACGGGACGGATGACCGCCGAGGCGGGCCGTTTCGCGGGGCTCGACCGTCGCGCGGCGCGCGCGCAGGTGCTCGCGGCGCTCGAGGAGCGGGGCCTGCTCCGGAAGATCGACGACTACGATCACGCGATCGGCCACCACGACCGCTGCGGCACCGCGATCGAGCCGTATATCTCCCGGCAGTGGTTCCTCCGGATGCGGACGCTCGCCGCGCCGGGCATCGAAGCGGCGAAGCACGGAGCGGTGACCTTCACGCCGGACCGCTGGGGAAACATCTACCTCTCGTGGATGGAGAATATCAGGGACTGGTGCGTCTCGCGGCAGCTTTGGTGGGGGCACCGGATTCCCGTCTGGTACTGCGGCGACTGCGACGAGACGATCGTCGCCGTCGAGGCGCCGGCCGTCTGTCCGAAGTGCGGGGGCGCGAAGCTCGCCCAGGACGAGGATGTTCTCGACACGTGGTTCTCGTCGTGGCTCTGGACCTTCTCGCCGATGGGCTGGCCCGAAACGACCGAGGACCTCGAGACCTTCCATCCGACGAGCGTGCTCGTCACGGGAGGGGATATCATCTTTTTCTGGGTCGCGCGCATGATCATGGCGTCGTTCGAATTCATGGGCGAGATCCCCTTCTCGACGGTCTATATCACCGGCATCGTGCGGGACGCGAAAGGGCGAAAGATGAGCAAGTCGCTCGGCAACTCCCCCGATCCGATCGATATCGTCGGCCGCTCGGGGGCCGACGCCTTCAGATTCACCCTCATGATGCTCTCGCCGCCGGGGCAGGACATCATGTTCGACGAATCGAAGGTCGACGTGGGCAAGCATTTCGCGAACAAGATTTGGAACGCCGCGCGATTCGTCCTCGGCCAGGAGGCGGACGTCGCAGGCGCGGCGGCGGGCTTCGGCGCGGGCGGATCCCGCGCGGCAAGCGTCGATACGCCCGCCGGGCTCCACGAGGCGGTCTTCGGCGACGCGGCGGACGCGGATGCCGCCTTCGGCTGGGAGGATCGCTGGATCGTGAGCCGGCTCGCGAAGCGGGCCGCGGAGCTCGAGGGGCATATCGACGCATACCGGTTCGACGAGGCGTCGCGCACGCTCTATGATTTTTTCTGGCACGAGTACTGCGATTGGTATCTCGAGCTCTCGAAAGCCGCCGGCCGCCAGGGCGGGCTGCGCGGGCGCGGCGCTTCGATCACCGCTCGGGCCGTGCTCGGGGCGTCGATGATCCTCCTCCATCCGATGATGCCGTTCATCACGGAGGAGATCTGGAGCATGCTGGCGCCGGGACGCGGCGTGCTCGCGGGGTATCGGTTCCCGGGCGTTCCGGCGCGCTCGCTCGACGGCGCGCTCGAGGCGGACGTCGATTTCTTCAAGGAGATCGTCGCGGCGATCAGGAATCTCCGCCAGAGCTTCAACATCCCGCCGGGGAAACCGGTCGGCGTCGTTCTCAACTGCGAGGGCGGACGCGGGATCCCGGCGCGTCTCGACCGGTTCCGCGAGCAGATCGGGCTCCTGGCGAAGGTGAGCGATCTCACGATCGCCGATGGAGCGGCGAGGCCGCCTGGATCGGTCGCCGCGGGGCTCTCGTCGATCGAGATCTATCTCCCCCTCGCGGGGGTCGTCGATATCGAGGCGGAGAAGAAGCGGCTCGGCAAGGATCTCGAGAAGATCACGCGCGAATGCGAGAAGGTCGAGGGGCGCCTCAAGGACGCGCGTTTCACGGAAAAAGCACCGGCGGAGGTTGTCGAGCAGGAGAAAAACCGCTACGATGAAATGTCGGATCGAAGGCGGCGTATAGCCAGAATCCTGGAGGACTTGGGGTGAACGACGAGAACAAGGTGCCGATGGACCCGTCCGCGGGAGCGCATGAGACGGGATCCCCGGACGGATCCGGAACGTCGCCGGCCGGGGAAGATCATGCGCCGCGACCCGAGGATCGGGACGCCGGCGCTGCGGGAGGGACCGCTCCGTCCCTCAAAGGGGAGGAAACGGTCGGCGAGATCCTGCTGGCGGGGCGCGAGCGGCTCGCTCAGACGCTCGAGTTCATGAGCCAG
>JBFYZJ010000215.1:0-6398 GCA_041309565.1 Candidatus Krumholzibacteriota bacterium | reverse complement strand
GGTCAGGTCTCCAAAATCCCACCAGTTTTCGCGCATGAGATTCACCGCCGATGTATTCAGTACGGCATGAAAGAACATCGCTATGAACAAACTGCCATTGCTCCATCGCCAGAGGTGACCCATGATGAAGGCGATGAGAATCGTAGATATCGGATAGAGCACGACAAATTGCGACCAGCTCAATCCATTGCGGAAATCCGCGAACCTGAATGCGGGGAAATGCCAACACGCCCAAACGAGGCCGACTATGATTGCCGCGCTTACTGACCTCAAGCGGCCCTGCAAACGAGATTGGAGAAAACCGCGCCAACCCATCTCCTCCCCCAACGGGCCAACTCCGAAGACAATCCCGCCCAGAAGTGCATTCACCGGCACGAGGGCGATCATGGTAGCGGCGATTTTCCATAGGGAGATTTTGGCCGAAATCCCCAGAACGAGATAGAATACCAGCCCGATGGCGGGCAGCAGAAAAAAGGCAATAGCATAAACTCGCCAGTTTACCTTTACGTGAATCAAGCGCTTCAGCAGACCGATGACGGCCGCTCGCCCGCCAGTAAGACCGGTTATTATAAGCGCAGCTGCGGTCGGGCCGAAGCTGCCTGCCAGAAGAAATCCCGCAAATCTCTCGTCGTCGATACCGGCCAGTCCATCAATCGATGCCATGCCCGTCAACCAGATCGCCCACGAAATAGCGTAGGCAATAACCACAAAAGCCAAGACGGACCTGATCCCGCGATCCTTCATTGAGAGCCTCCTCATGCTTGCATCAATACGGCACGGCGGCGCGGTTGTTTCCGGAAAAAAGCACGTCGGGATTCGGCCCGGCATTCCGGCACCGCGTGCGGACCGTGGCGCGGGGCAGTCTTCCCCGGGCGCGATTTGCCGGTGGACAGGAGCGGCGCCTGTATCTAGAATTACGGCGTCATCGCGGATCACCGCATCAGCCACGTTCGGGGAACCGAAGCAAAACCACGGGAGGGATCATGCTCGAAAAGAAATACAAATTCACGTGCGTCGATCGTTTCCTGCGCTATGTCAAATACGACACCCAATCGGACGAGGAATCGACTTCGTCTCCGAGCACGGAGAAACAGAAGAAGCTCTCCGCCGATCTCGCGAAAGAACTGAAGAAGATGGGACTGAAGGACGCCGCGATGGACAAGTGGGGCTACGTTATGGCGACGCTCCCCGCGAACACGAAGAAGAAGGTGCCGCCGATCGCCTTCATCGCGCATGTGGACACCTCGCCCGCGGTTTCGGGGAAGGGCGTCAAGCCGGTCATTCACCGAACGTACAGAGGCGGCGATATCAAACTGCCCACGGGCGGACGCGTGATCAAGGCGAGCGAGAATCCCGATCTCAAGAAGATGAAGGGATTCGACATCATCACGTCGGACGGATCGACGCTCCTCGGCGCGGACAATAAGGCCGGCGTCGCCGAGATCATGGATGCCGCCCATTATCTGATCGCCCATCCCGAGGTCAAGCACGGTCCCATAAAGATCTGCTTCACTCCCGACGAAGAAGTGGGTCGGGGAACGGAGAAGATCGACCTGAAGCGGCTCGGGGCGAAATATGCCTACACGGTCGACGGCTCCAGCCGGGGTGAAGTCGAGTCCGAGACCTTCAGCGCCGACATGGTCGTGCTCAAGTTCATCGGCAAGAACATCCATCCCGGCTACGCGAAGAACAAGATGATCAACTCGATCAAGATAGCCGCCGCGTTCATGGAGAGCCTGCCGAAGAAGACGCTCTCGCCCGAAACGACGGAAAAGCGGCAAGGCTACGTTCACTGCACCACGATAAACGGTCTCGAGGAGGCGACCACGCTCAAGATAATCATCAGGGATTTCGAGACGCCGAAGCTGAAAGAGTACGAACGGCTGCTCGAGAGGCTCGCGAAGAAGGCCGTGGCGAAATTCCCCGGCTCGAAGTACGAGATCAAGGTAATCAACCAGTACCGGAACATGCGCGAAGTCCTCACGAAGCACCCGCGGGTGGCCTCGTACGCGGTTCAGGCGATGAAGGATCTCGGAATCAAGCCGATCATGACTCCTATTCGCGGCGGGACCGACGGCTCGCGGCTGTCGTTCATGGGACTGCCGACTCCGAACATCTTCGCGGGGGAGCACAGCTTCCACTCGCAGCTCGAATGGGTCGCCGTGCAGGATATGGAGATGGCGGTGCGGGTGATCGTCGAGATCGCGACGATCTGGGAGAAGAAGAGCTAGCCGCGGATTGGAAAACGGACATGGGAAGGCGCCGGAATCTTCTCGGCCTCGCGCTCGCAGCGGTCGCGCTCGCCATCGGCGCGGCGGGGGGCTGCTCGGGCGCCGAAAAGGCTTACGCGCTCCGCAGGGAGTCCATGGTCGTCACGCAGATCATGGGGCGCGGCGTGCGCGACGAGCGCGTCATCGCCGCGATGAGAAAGGTGCCGCGGCATCGTTTCGTGCCCGCGGAGCTTCGGGAAGCGGCCTATTACGACGGCCCGCTTCCCATCGGAAGCGAGCAGACGATCTCCCAGCCGTACATCGTCGCCCTCATGACCGAGTCGCTCGGCCTCGAGGGAGGCGGCACGGTGCTCGAGATCGGGACCGGCTCGGGCTATCAGGCGGCGGTTCTCGCCGAGATCGCCGACACCGTCTATACGATCGAGATTCTCCCCGAGCTCGCCGACAGGGCGCGGGCGATTCTCGACACGCTCGGGTATGGGAACGTGCGCGTTCGCGCCGGAGACGGATTCTTCGGGTGGCCGGTCCACGCGCCCTTCGACGGCATCATCGTTACGGCCGCAGCCCCACGCGTTCCGGAACCGCTCGTCGAGCAGCTCGCCGTCGGCGGGCGGATCGTCATTCCGGTCGGCGACGAATATCAGGATCTCGAGATATTCACGAAGGCAGACACGGGCCTCGTGCTCCTCGCGACCGTGCCGGTCCGCTTCGTTCCCATGACGGGAAAGGTCAGGGACTGAAGAGCTTCTTGATGGCTCCCCATGAATCGTCGTGGAGGTCGAACGATTCCGAACCCGACGTATAGGCTGAAACGCTTTCGACAAGCCGTCGCCGGTCCGCGCGCGAGACGAGCGGTGAAGATCGGCGCACTGATCGTGCTGGGCGCGGCGCTCGTCCTGTGCGCGGCGCTCTTCGCGTTGCGCAACATCATCCTGGAAAGCGCGCTTGATCGCAAGATCCAGGCCTATCAGAAAAGGCACGAGGGAACGGTCGTCAGCATCGGTTCGGCGCGATTCAGCGGACTCGATCGCCTGGATTTCGAGAACGTCCGCCTGTGGTCCCAACCCGGAATTCTCACCTGCGATCTCCGCACCTGTCACGTCGATGTATCCATCTGGAATATGCTCACCGGGCGGGTGCGTCCCGAGCGCGTCGAGATGAACGATCTCACGATCGATCTTCGTCAAGACAGCGTGCCGGATCGCGAGTCCACCCGGCGCGACGCCGGAACGAAGGCGATTCGGCGTAGGGGCCGGCCGCGCGCGTATTCCGCACAGGCGGGGTACTTCCTCGATCTGTTTTTCAGGCGTGTTCCGGACAGCCTGGAAATAAACCGCCTCACGGTCAACTCCGATATCGATCGGGTCAAACAGACCTTCGGTATCGCCCGGCTGGCCGTCAACGCTCCCGGCTTCGAAACCGCCGTCGAGATCGACGACGGGGGAAAGAAGCGGGCCTGCCGTTTCGCGGGAACCATCGATCGAAAGAGGAAACTGTTGGCGTTCAGCCTGGCGCCGCTGCGCCCCGGGGAACGAATCACGGTGCCGTTCGTCGACCGGCAATGGGACGTTCGGGTCAGCTTCGATTCCCTCGCCGTCCGACTGAAAAGCGGCGGCATCCACGGCCGCGCGCTGCATCTCGACGGGCGATTGGCGGTCGGCGGCATGACACTCAACCACCCGCGCATCGCCGCGGAAGACGTCCATCTGCCGAACGCCGCCGTCGACTATGCCGTGCGCGTCGGCGCCGATTATTTCGAGGTCGACCGGCTGACGCGGGTTTCGTTCAACAGGATCTCATTTCATCCGTACATCAAGCTCACGCTCAGGCCGGCGAGGCAATTGGCCCTATCGATCGACAGAACCGAATTCGAGGCGGACGATTTCTTCAGCTCGCTCCCGGCCGGGCTGTTCACCGGGCTCGCCGGCATCCGAACGAGCGGGGAGCTCGCGTACCGGTTGAGCTTCTTCGTCGATTTCGCGCGCCCCGATTCGCTCCGCCTCGAATCCGACGTCGAGAAGCGCGATTTCGAGATCGAGCGCTTCGGCCGCATCGATTTCAGGGACGTCAACGAACCGTTTCTCCACACGGTTTATGCCGGAGACCTGGCGCTGAGATCGTTCATGGTCGGGCCCGAAAATCCGGATTTCCGCGCCCTCGACCGGATCTCTCCGTTCCTCAGGAACGCCATACTGATTTCCGAGGACGGCGCGTTCTACGCCCATCGAGGCTTCCTGCTCGAGCACTTCAAGAAATCCATTGCCGTCGATCTGAAGGAAAGACGTTTCGTCCGGGGAGCCAGCACCATATCCATGCAGCTGGTCAAGAACCTGTACCTCACGAGGCAAAAGACCGTCGCCCGCAAGCTCGAAGAAATGATCATCACGTGGCTGATCGAAGAGAACCGGCTCATCGCCAAGGAACGCATGTACGAGATCTATCTGAACATCATCGAATGGGGGCCCGGGATTCACGGCGCGCAGGAAGCTGCGCGTTTCTATTTCGGCAAGGATGCCGCGGATCTGACTCTCGCCGAAGCGATCTTCATGGCGAGCATCATCCCGCGGCCCAACCGTTTCATGCATTCATTCGAAGAGGATGGGCAGCTTCGCCCATGGGTGAAAGCCTATTACGGCGACGTGTCCCGCAAGATGCTGAGAAGGGAAATGATCGGCCAAGAGGATTTCGATTCGTTGATTCCCGATATCCGGCTGAGGGGCCCCGCGCAATCCTACCTCGATAATGACCGCCACGGAGCGAATGTGCCGCCCGGGTAGGTCTGCAGCTCGGCCGGCAGGTGCGCGGCGTCGCCGAAGACGTAGAGCTTGCAGGCGCCGTCCGGCTTGATCTGAATCACCGTGACACTGCAGTTAGCGATCGCCATTCCCAGCCACGCGGCGGTGTCGACGCCCAGAGCGCGGCACCACAGCCAGCGGATCACGTTGCCGTGGCAGACGAGCAGCTCGTGCCGGTCCCCGGCGGGCGAAGGAACGAAGAAGCGCGCGAACGCCCGCTCGAGCTGCGCGACGCACGCATCGGCCTCGCCGGCCGCGAGGTCGGCCATGATGTCCTTACGCCACGTGGTCGGGGTGCACTCGGCCAGATCGGGCGCGAGCCGCGGCGTCAGGCCGCTCAGCGACTCGGCGACGATGGCGGCAGTCTCCCGCGCGCGCGTGAAGGGGCTCGCCCAGAGGGTGTCGAACGAAATGCCCAGAGCGGCGAGCCGCGCGCCCGTCATCCGCGCCTGCGAGCGCCCGTCATCGGTCAGCCCGCGGCCGACGGCCTCGTCGCGCGGATCGTCCTCGTCATAGAGCCCGTGGCGAATGAGGTAGAGCGTGCGCGTTCCAGGCGCCGCGGCTGTAGGCGGAGCGGCGACCGCAGCCGTCGTGTCGCCGGCGACGATTGCATCGCAGGAGGCGTTCGCGGCTCCCTGCACGGCGGCCGCCGCGAGCGCGGCCAGCGCAAGAGCCAGAAGGCGCACTTTCATGGATCGGGGCATCTCAATCTCCCTGCCGGCGCGATTCCGCCCGCGGACCGACTGTATCACGCGGTCTTCACGCCGGCAAGCTCTGCCCGTTGCTGTTCCGGCCGTCCCACATGGCCTATGGCCGAATCCCGGCTGATTCTCGAAACAACGTTCGCGATATCAGCTCGGTTGCGCAAGCAGTCAGCGCGAATATCGCGAGAACGATCAGGTAGATCTGCAGGGCGGTCAGGTCTCCAAAATCCCACCAGTTTTCGCGCATGAGATTCACCGCCGATGTATTCAGTACGGCATGAAAGAACATCGCTATGAACAAACTGCCATTGCTCCATCGCCAGAGATGACCCATGATGAAGGCGATGAGAATCGTAGATATCGGGTATAGCACGACAAATTGCGACCAGCTCAATCCATTGCGGAAATCCGCAAACCTGAATGCGGGGAAATGCCAACACGCCCAAACGAGGCCGACCACGATTGCCATGGTTACTGATCTCAGGCGGTCCTGCAAACCAGATTGGAGAAAGCCGCGCCAACCCATCTCCTCGCCCAGCGGGCCTACTCCGAAAACAATCCCGCCCAGAAATGCATTCACCGGCACGAGGGCGATCATGGTAGCGGCGATTTTCCATAGGGAGATTTTGGCCGAAATCCCCAGAACGAGATAGAATACCAGCCCGATG
>JBFYZJ010000214.1:0-3886 GCA_041309565.1 Candidatus Krumholzibacteriota bacterium | reverse complement strand
CATCGCGACGTGAATTCGAGCGTCGACGCCCCCGTGTTCCAGAACATGATCCAGACCGACGCGGCGATCAACCCCGGGAACAGCGGGGGACCGCTCGTCTCGAGCGCCGGCGAGGTCATCGGCATCAACACCTTCATCATACCCACGTCCGAGGGGAGCATCCCCGGGATGAGCTTCGCGATCCCGATCAACACGGCGAAGGCCGTCGTCGACGAGATTCTCCAGTATGGCCGCGTGCGGTTCACCTGGACCGGCCTCACCGTGAGCCCCGTCACGCCGGAGGTCGCGCGCCGCTTCGGTTCGAGCGTGACGGGCGGGCTCCTCGTCGAGAAGGTGGATGAGGATGGGCCGGGCGACGCGGCGGGGATCAAACGCGGCGACGTCATTCTCGAGCTGAACGGATCGAAGGTGAGCACCGCCGAACAGGCCGCGAAGGCCGTATTCGGACTCCGCGTCGGCGATTCCGTCGACATGGTCATCTACCGCGACGGAAGAACGCAGACGGTGAAATTGAGGCTCTTGGAGCGGCGACAGGGCGCGTGAGGCGGCGCGCGGGCGCCCCATGGGCGCCGCGGCGGCGTTCGAAGGAGGTTCCGGTTGATTCCACGATATTCGGTTCCCGAAATCACGAAGATCTGGTCCGAGGAATACAAGTTCGATCTGTGGCGCGAGGTCGAGGTGCTCTACTGCGAGGGGATGGCCGAATACGGCCTCATCCCCGCGAAGGCGGCGCGCGAGATCCGCTCCCGCGCCGGATTCAGCGTCAAGCGGATCGAGCGGATCGAGGACAAGGTCCGCCACGACGTCATCGCGTTCCTCACCGACATGTCGAGCCGCATCGGGCCTTCGGGTCGCTACCTGCACCTCGGCATGACGAGCAGCGATCTCCTCGACACGGCGCTCGCCTGCCAGATGACGGCCGCCGGCCGCGAGATCCTCGTCCGGCTCAAGCGGCTGCGGCGCGTCCTGCGGAAGCAGGCGGTGCGCTACCGGCGGACGCCGATGATCGGGCGGACGCACGGGATGTACGCCGAGCCGATCACCTTCGGGCTCAAGCTGCTCGTGTGGTACGAGGAGACGGGGCGGAACGTCGCGCGCCTCGAGCGGGCGATCGAGGAGGTCCGCGTCGGCAAGATGACGGGCGCCGTCGGCACGCAGACGCATATCGACGCCCGGGTCGAGCGCTTCGTCATGAAGAAGCTCGGGCTCGAGACGGCGAACGTCACGACGCAGATCATCCAGCGCGACCGGCACGCGGCCTACATGGAGGCGCTCGCGCTCATCGGCGCCTCCCTCGAGAAGATGGCGACCGAGATCCGCGCGCTGCAGCGGAGCGACATCGGCGAGGCCGAGGAGCCGTTCACCCGCGGACAGAAGGGCTCGAGCGCGATGCCGCACAAGCGCAACCCGATCCTCTGCGAGCGCGTCGCCGGCATGGCGCGCATCCTCCGCGCGAACGCGCACGCCGCCCTCGAGAACGTCGCTCTCTGGCACGAGCGCGACATCAGCCACTCCTCGGTCGAGCGCGTGATCATCCCCGACTCGACGATGCTCACGGCGTACATGCTCGAGAAGTTCACGTGGATCGTGGAGAACATGCGGGTGAACCGGAAGCGGATGCGCGCGAATCTCGACCGCACGGGAGGGCTCGTTTTCTCCGAGCACGTGCTCCTCGCGCTCGTCGAGAAGGGATTCGCGCGCGAGGCTGCCTACAAGATCGTCCAGCGCGCCGCGATGGAGGCCATGCAAACGGAGGAGAGCTTCCGGGATCTCTTGGCTGCCGACGCCCGGCTCCGCGCGCGATTCTCGAAAAAGGAAATAGACGCGTTCTTCGACCTCGACGCGCATTTCAAGAGCATAGATTTCATCTTTAAACGCACGCTGGGGAGAGGGAAATAACGTATGGGCCCTGAACTGAAGGGGATCGTTTCGATACGGGGGAAATCGGACGCCGAGATCGCCGCGCTCCTCAAGCAGCACGGCTTCAACATCACGACGGGGGAGGCGCTCCGCGTCACGGAGCTCCTCGGGCGCGATCCGACCGTCGTCGAGCTGACGATCTTCAACACGATGTGGAGCGAGCACTGCAGCTACAAGAGCAGCCGCGCCGTTCTCAAGGAATTTCTTCCGACGGAGGCGCCGAACGTCGTGCTTGGCCCGGGGGAGGACTCGGGGATCATCCGGTTCGCCCCGGCCGGGAACGGCGACTGGTGGTGCCTCGTCATCAGCCACGAGAGCCACAACCATCCGTCGCAGGTGCTCCCCGTCGAGGGGGCGGCCACCGGCATCGGCGGCATCGTGCGCGACGTGTACTGCATGGGCGCCGACGTCGTCGGGAGCCTCGATCCGCTCCGCTTCGGGGATCCGAAGGGCCCGAAGGGGCCGCAGGCGATCGCGATCGCTCGCGGCGTGGTCGAGGGCATCGCCCAGTACGGGAACGCGCTCGGCGTGCCGAACCTCGGCGGCGACATCGTCTTCGACCGCGGCTATGACGACAACTGCCTCGTGAACGTCGTCGCGGTGGGGATCGTCAAGGAGTCGCGCGTCATCAGGAGCCGCGTGCCCGAGGCGGCGAAGAAGATCCCCTACAAAATGATACTCATCGGCAAGCCCACCGACGATTCGGGATTCGGCGGCGCCGCGTTCGCTTCCGAGGATCTCGCGAGCGAGGAGAAGGCGAACCGCGGGGCCGTGCAGGTGCCCGATCCGTTCCTCAAGCGCGTGCTCTCCGAGGCGATGAAGAAGGTGTTCGAGGCGGCGGCGGCCAAGGGGGTCACGATCGGCTTCAAGGACCTCGGCGCCGGCGGGATCGCGTGCGCCACCTCGGAGCTCGCGCACGCGGGGGGATTCGGCGTGAAGATCGACCTCGACAAGGTCAACCTCGCCATGGGCACATACCCGAGTGCCGTGATCTCCTGCTCCGAGACGCAGGAGCGCTACGCGATGGCGGTGCCCGCCGACTTCGCCCCCGAGGTGCTGAGAATCTACAACGAGGATTTCGACCTGCCGCACATCTATCACGGCGCGGGCGCCGTCGTCATCGGCGACATCACGCTCGAGCCGAACTACACGATCGAGACGGCGGGCGCGGTCGTCTGCAGCGCGCCGGTCGACGTGATCACGACCGGCATCAAGTACGATCGCGCGGGAACGCCGCGCCGGCGCCTCTTCGAGGAGCCGAAGCTCGATCCGGCGCGATCGCTCCGCGACGATTTTCTCGCGATGATCGGCGCGCCGAACGGCGCCTCCCGAAACTACGTCTACCGGCGCTACGACGCCGAGGTGCAGGGGAGGGCCGTGCTCAGGCCCGGCGAGGCGGACGCCTCCGTCATCGCGCCGATCCCCGGCCGCATGACGGGGCTCGCCTTCTCCGTCGACGGAAATCCTTTCTACGGTCTCATCGATCCGTATCAGGGCGGGGCGCTCGGCGTCTGCGAGGCCGCGCGCAACGTCGCCGCCGTCGGCGCGGTCCCCGCGACGATCACCGACTGCCTCAACTACGGCAATCCCGAGGTCGCGGAGGTCTTCTGGGAGTTCTCCGAGGGCGTGCGCGGCATCGGCGACGCGTGCCGCGGGATCGGGCATCTCGCGCACGAGGGCGCGCCGCTCCCCGTCGTCTCGGGGAACGTGAGCTTCTACAACCAGAGCGAGAGCGGGAAATCGATCCCGCCGTCGCCGGTGCTCTGCTGCGTCGGCGTCGTCGAGGACTACTCGAAATGCCGCTCGATCCAGTTCAAGGAGGAGGGAGACGGGCTCTATCTCCTCGGCGACATCCTCGACGAGCTCGGCGGGATCGATTTCCCGCTCTCGCTCTGGTTGTAGAAGCTCACGTTCCCCGAGACGACGGGGAGCGGCGCGCCCTCGTGCGCGAGATGCCCGATCCCGC
>JBFYZJ010000213.1:0-3760 GCA_041309565.1 Candidatus Krumholzibacteriota bacterium | reverse complement strand
TCCACGTCCGCGGGCTTCACGGACGCGCTCTCGAGCACCTCTTCGTAGAGTCTCGAGAGATGATTGAGGAGGAGAAAATTGATCCCGGCGAGCTCCTCCGAGCCGAACTTTTCGCTCCGGCCGAGGGCAACCATCGCCGCGACGAGGTCCGGATCGAGCGAATGGCTCGTGAATCCGCGCAGCGAGAGAACGGTGTCGTCGCCGCTCCCCGACACCTCGACGAGCGCCGCGCCGAGCGCGCCGGGCTCGCTCCCCATCTCGATCCCGACGACGAGGCGCTTCTCCTTCTTCCTCAGGGCCGCGAGACGCTTCTTCAAGACAGAACCTCCGGGGATAAGGCCGGTTCCCGAACAGAGAGCGTCCCAAGCGAGGTGGGCGTCTCCTTGAGGCGATTGTAGAGAAGGTCCCCCGCGAAGGTAAAGGGATTTTATTCGAGCTTGACGCTCTTCCCCTCGATGTCGATCGTCTCCCCCCCGCGGCGAATACGGACCACGTAGAGATACGTGCCGTTGGCGACGCGGTCGCCGGCGAGATCGCGCCCGTCCCAGAGAACGGAATGGGGGCGCGCGAACGTGGCGGGGCCGAGACTGCCCGGGGAGGGCGCGAGGCTCCTGATCAGCACGCCGCTCACGTTGTAGATGTCGATCTTCACCGATTCGACGGCAAGATTGAGGCTGTAGACGATGTTCGTCTCGCGGCTGAACGGGTTGGGGATGGCGAGGGCCTCCGCGACGAGCTCGTCCCCCGTGACGGTGAACGAGATGTCGCGGGAGAAATTCCCCGCGTTCAGGGTAAACACGTGCAGGCCGCTCGTGAGCGTCCTCTGGAACACGGCCTCCCACCGGAGCGGCCGGCCGGGATCGGCCGAGAAGACGACGCTCGGCTGAACGAGGCCGTCGATGGAGAGCATGGGCGGCTCCGAGAGATACGAGGGGAACTCGGCCGTCATGATGAAGGTGCCCGAGGGAGGAGACTCGGCGCCGGGGCCGATCTCGTAGGTGTAATCGTTGAAGAAGAGCCGGACGCTCGTGATGATCGGAATCTCGAAGAGGCCCACCTCGCGACCGTCAGGCGAAAAGATCTGGAAGAGCAGGGATTCGTCGTTCGGATCGGCCGTGTAGTCGTACTCGGCCCGGTACGACCGGGCATACGTCCTGTCCGCGTCGACGAGGGGCGTGATCCGCATCGAGGCGGTGCTGTCCTCGCCGTTCACCCTGAGCGTTATGGGACCAACCGCCAGGACGTCGCTCACCGTGAGGCGCAGATTGATGAGGTTCGTGCCGCCGCGGGCCCGCAGCGTGTCGCCCGGGGACACGATCGTATACACGCCCGCCGAATCGGTCTCGAGCCGCATGAGCGGCGGGCCCGGATCGATCCGGAGCATCGGGTCGCCGAGGACGCAGTAGCGGAACACCTGGTCGGTCCCGTAGGACGTCCGGTCGATCTGCTCGATCTCCGCCTTGGCGATCGCCTCGCCGAATATCCAGTGCGCGCCGGTGTATTCGTTGCGCGGGCCGACCGAATCGGACGGCGGCGCCTGGAATATCGTCTTATGCAGCTGCTCGACGAGCACCGCGTTCTGGTGGAGATACTCGAATCCGGCGCTCGCGTACGTGGCGACGGCGCCCGCCCCGGACTTGAAGAGCAGCTGTTCGCTCATGCAGTCGCCGTTCGGCCCCGTTTCGCCCCAGGTGTTGTACTCCGCCCTGATCGCGAAATCGCTGATGTGGCAGCCGACGCCGACAAAGATGAACGGCGTATAGATCCGCAGGCTGTCGGGATCCATGTACCAGCCGAGCGAGTAGGCTGACTCCGTCGTGAGGACGGCCCGGTTCCCGTGCCCCTGAAACATGTACCAGAGGCATCCCGCGTTGAGCTCCCGGTTCAGAGCGGGCGTGAACGTCCGGCGCGTCTCGTTCGTGGCCTTGGTCAGCACCGCGGGACCTCTCTCGGAGTTGTTCGGATGGATCGGATCGGTGTAGAGACGCAGGTGGAGCCGCTCCACGTCGAAACCGCCGGGGAGGGCCCGTTCGATATAAGCCGCGCACGTGTCCGTGCTGCTTTCGAACTCATGCTCGTACGAGTGATACATGTAATCGTTCCCCCGGCCGGACCACGCGTCGTCGGAGAAGAGGACGAGCCGGCGGCGCCATGCGTCGTCGGTTTGCGGCGTCTCCATCCGGTTCATTTTGTTGATGATCGCCCTGAGCTCCACGTCACGGCCGACGGGGAGCCGCCCGATGAAAACGTCGGGGTAGCCCCCGGGAAGCATCGGCGCCCCCGCAGCCCCCACCGCCTCCACGGCGACCGGCACGGGCTCATCGAGAAACGCGTAGTACCGGTCGGAGTAGATGACCTCGTCGTCGTACGTTCCGCTCACGCTCGTCGAATAGGTGAACGACGGCACGTAATCGGGCGGGGAGCCCTGGTTAGTAGGATCGGGCCCGTACAGGATCCGCTTGTGGTCCTCGCTCGCGTCTCCCATGAGGAGCACGTACTCCACGCCCCAGCGGTCGAGCCCGTATTTGACGAACCGTTTGATCGCGTCGGCGTGCGGACGCCCGCCGTTGAACTCGTCGAAAACGTCCTCGACGTCGGCGATGAGCACGCGGTAGCCCTGGCTCCGGCGCCACGTCGCGTACTCGGCGCTCCGCGCCATAAAATCGCGGTGCGAGATGACGAGCGCCTGATACGAACCGGCGGTCTCCCGGAGGCTCGAGGGCGCATCCACCGCAACGGAGCGCACCGCGAGACGGTTCGCGCCGGCGGCGGCGAACGCGACAAACCGGCGCGCCGTCATCGCCTCGTCGATGGTGACGACGAGGCGGTAGCCGCCGCCCGAGGATGCGAAATCGGAGGGGCCGAGGATGCGGTACGACGGCGTTCTCGGATTCGTGACATCGACGAGGAAGCCGCTGTTCGTCGTGAAGCCCGAAATCGCGATCGCCGCGTAATCGACGACCGGATTCACCGTGAATTCGAGCAGGTCGCCGCTCGCGACGAGGCTCGCCGTATAGGTGATCGTGAAATCGTTGACGAGATACATGTAATCCGCGTTGCAGGCGATGACGAGCTCGTTCTGCCCGTCGACGAGCCATGAGACGGGGAGCCCGGTGTAGGTGTAGGTTCGCGCCTCCTTCGAGAAGAAGCTGCTCGAGCCGAGGAGGTGCGTTCCCGTCGAGTTCCTCACGCTGAACGAAACGGTGTGCTGCACGGACAGCGGATCGTTTCCCTGCAATCGGATCGTGATCGAAAAGGTGCCAGCGGCCGCGGGGCCGCGGAGCGCAAACGGCAGCGCCGCGTCCCGGGCGAGCGGCTTCGTCGCGTAATAGAAATCGAACGTCCCCGGAACCGCGTTCTTCATGTACCACGTGTCGGTGCGGTACTTCATCGTCGCGGTGAACTGGCGGAGCGTGTCGGTCGCCACCGGCGGTACGGCCGGGTTGAGCGGCATGAGCGACCCGGCGACCTCCTCCTCGAGCCAGAGGACGTTGTCTGCAGCGTAGAGCGCGTCCGTATCGAGCGCGTCGGCGTCGTCCTTGAGCCCGAGGGCGTAGAAGAAGAGCCGATCGCCGCCGTCGAAAACGCCCGGCGCCGTGCCCGCGTCCTCGGCGACGAAGATCGGAACCTCGACGGCTCTCGCGAGATCGGGCTCGGTTTCGTCGTGGTAGTACTGCCGGAGCGCGAGCTCCCCCGTCGCGAGCCCCGTCGAGAGACCTGCCGCGATGAGCGAATCGGCGCGCAGGTAATGGATGCCCGT
>JBFYZJ010000212.1:0-2766 GCA_041309565.1 Candidatus Krumholzibacteriota bacterium | reverse complement strand
CGATGTGGTCATTCCGGTCCGTGATTTCGAGCGGGGCAATCAGTTTCAGGGCGCGCTTGGATTCTCGCGGAAAGAGGGAGGGGATTACGTTCTGAACGGCTCGGTCGCGCTCGAGCTCAGGAACATCGCGGGGACCGGCCGCCGGGCGCACTTCGACTGGCTGAACAACGGCGAGCGCTACTCGAGGTTCCTGCTGAAATACCGGGAGCCGTTCCTCTTCTCGAGCATGGTGAGCCTCGATGCGGAACTTTCCCAGGTCATCCAGGACTCGGTGTACATGTGGAATTCCGGCGGGATCTACGCGGGCGTTCCGATCGGGGCGGCCGCGACCGTCATCGTCGGGGCGGCCGCCGATCGCAACGTGCCGACGGCCGGGGATCTCCTGCGGAGCGTGCGCCAGCGCTATCGCATCGGCGTCGCGAGCATCGGCGCGACGGACCTTTCGTTCGCTGCGTTCGTCGAGGGGGCCTACCGGAAACGCTACTACGCCGGGAACCGTTCGGAGCGCGACGGGGAGCTCCTCTACCGTATCGAGGGAAGCGCCGCCCGGGGCACGTGGCGGAACCAGAGCGCATACGCGCGGCTCGTCGCCGAGGCGGTGCACGCGACCGGTGAAATTCCGCTCGCCGAGCTCTTTCCGCTCGGGGGCGCGACGTCGCTCCGCGGATACCGGGAGAGCCAGTTCCGCGGCGAGCGCGTCACGTTCGCGAATCTCGAATACCGTTTCGGCGAAGGAGGATGGCTGTTCCTCTTCGACGACGTCGGCGCGTACTACCGGCGCGAAGACGGATGGATCCTGAAAAACGGCGCTGGATTCGAGCTCCGATCGCAATCCCCGCTCGGGATCGTCGCTCTCAGCTTCGGCGTCGGAGAGGAGTTCTCCCTCGAGGGCACGCGCATCCACATCTCGCTCATCGAGAAATTCTGATCCCCCGATTGACGGGGCCTCCGTGCGAATGTATAATGAGTCGATTGCACACCGGGAAAGGGGCTGCGGATTTGACGGAATTCCAACGGGCTTTGAAGGGGGAGATAACGGCCGCGCTCCGCGCGATCGCCGAGAGCGAGGGTGTCGAGCCCTAGGCGCTTCGGCGCCTCGTGGCCGAAGGAAGGGTCGTCGTCACGGGCACGGCCCGGACTCATTGCCGCCCGATCGGCATCGGAGAAGGGCTCCGGACGAAGGTCAACGCGAACATCGGAACGAGCCCCGCGCACGAGGATCCGGCCGTCGAGCTCGAGAAGCTGCGCATCATCATCGAGGCGGGGGCCGACGCCGTCATGGATCTCTCGACCGGCGGCGATCTCGACTCGATCCGTCGGGCGATCCTGGCGAAATCGACGATCCCCCTCGGAACCGTCCCCATCTATCAGGCAATCGTCGAAGCGACGCGGGCGGGGAAGGAGATCCCCGACACGGAGACGGACCATTTCTTCGATGTCGTCGAGCGTCACGCGCGGGACGGCGTCGATTTCATGACGATACACTGCGGTCTCCTCAAGCGGCTCGCCGAGGCGGTCGCCGCGACGCGCACCGCCGGCGTCGTGAGCCGCGGCGGGTGCTTCCTCCTCCAGTGGATGGTTTCGAACGACAAGGAGAATCCGTACTACGAGCATTACGACCGGCTCCTCGACCTCGCC
Organism: Candidatus Krumholzibacteriota bacterium; assembly: GCA_041309565.1. Taxonomy (GTDB): domain Bacteria; phylum Krumholzibacteriota; class Krumholzibacteriia; order Krumholzibacteriales; family Krumholzibacteriaceae; genus SSS58A. Next base: position 1,128 of record JBFYZJ010000212.1, on the reverse strand, counting down.
GAGCGGTACGACTTTGCGCTCAGTCTCGGCGACGGGCTCAGACCGGGCGCCATCGCGGACGCCACCGACGGCGCCCAGATGGGAGAGCTGCTCGTGATCGGTGAGCTCGTCGAGCGCGCCCGCGCCCGGGGCGTGAGCGTGTTCGTCGAAGGCCCGGGACACGTGCCGCTCCAGGACATTCCCTCGCAGATGATCATGCAGAAGCGGATCTGTAAGGGCGCGCCGTTCTATGTCCTCGGACCGCTCGTGACGGACGTGGCCCCCGGCTACGATCACATCACGAGCGCCATCGGAGGGGCGGTCGCCGCGCAGCACGGAGCCGATTTTCTCTGCTACGTCACGCCGGCCGAGCACCTGCGGCTCCCCTCCGTCGAGGACGCCCGCGAGGGGGTCATCGCGGCCCGCATCGCCGCGCATGCCGGCGATATCGCGAAAGGCCTGCGGGGGGCCGCCGAATGGGATCTCTCCGTCTCCCGCGCGCGCGCGGAGCTCGATTGGGAAGGCGCGCTCTCGAAGAGCATCGATCCCGTGAAGGCACGCGGCATGTTCGATCCCATCTCGGGGGATTCGCAGAAGCTCTGCTCGATGTGCGGCATCTACTGCGCGATTCGCGGCACGCAGAAGAGCAGGGACAGCCGGAAGCGGCGGGGGTAGCGGGATGCCCGTTCCCCATCGCAGGCGCCCGGCGCATCTCCGCGGCGGGGGCCGGCGCTCGCCGGCGCTCGAGGCGATCGGCGCTCTTCTCGATGCCCACGGTTTCAACCTGATAGTGCACGGATCATCGATCGGCGACGAGATCGCCGCCTCCCGCATCGCGGACGGCGCCGTCCCGCCGGCGTACCTCGTCGCCCTCGCGGAAGCGTCGGATTTCGAGGGGCTCCCCCTTCTCCGCCGCGCCGCGGCGATCGCCGAGGAGCGGCAGACCCCGTCCGTAGCCGCCGCCGAAACGGCTGCCGCGGCCCGGGAACCCGGCTCCGGCGCGATCGGTCTCGAGGAGGCGTTCGCGCGCGTGTTCTCCTCGCTCGGGGAGGAGCGCGAGGGGCAGCTCGAGATGGGGCGAGCCGTGGGGAAAGTCCTCGCCGAGGGGGGGGTGGCGCTCCTCGAGGCGGGCACCGGCACGGGGAAATC
>JBFYZJ010000211.1:0-3333 GCA_041309565.1 Candidatus Krumholzibacteriota bacterium | reverse complement strand
GCGGGCGCACCGCCGGCCGCGCGCGGCGCCGGATTCGTGACGGCCGAGGAGCTCATCGTCCCGTCCCCCGTGATGAACGGGGCGCTCGCCCGCACGGCGGAGATTCTCGGCGACGAGGTTGTCATCTATCGGGATCGCGGCATCCCCGTGATCGTCGATCCGCGGCGGGCGAGGGGCGCGGATCTCGCCCGGCGGCTGCTCTCGCCGAGCCACATCCTGCTCGACGACGCGTTCCAGAACTTCTCGATCGCCAAGGACGTCGATATCCTGCTGCTCGACGCGATGCGGCCGTTCGGCGCCGGAACGATGCTGCCCCTCGGCACGCTGCGCGAGCCGCGGCGCGGGGCGCGGCGGGCCGACGCGATCATCTTCACCCGGGCGCGCGGGCGCGAAATCCCGGCGGAGGCGCGTCGCATCGTCGAAGGAAAGCGCATCTTCTTCGCCGGCCACGACGCATCGGATCTCGTGGACCGGCGCGGGCGATCGGTCCCGCTCGAGCATCTCCCCGGAAGGGATTGCGTGCTCTTTTCGGGCGTGGCGCGTCCGGAATCGTTCGAGCAGACGGCGATCTCCCTCGGCGCGCGGCCGCGGGCCGCGTTCCGGTTCGACGATCACCATCGGTACGGGCAGGACGACGTCCGGGGGATGCTCCGGGAGAGCGGGCCGCGCACGCTGTTTGTCACGACGGAGAAAGACCGTGCGAAGACGATCGACCTCTTCCCGGCGGAGTCGGACGTTCTCGCGCTGCGCGTCGAGATGACGATCGACCGGCTCGACGAACTGCTCGATCTCCTCGGGAGCTAGTTCATTCTCCTGATGCGGACCTCTATCTCCGGGTGCCCCGCGAGGAGCTCCACGAGGATGGATGTGTCCGTCTCTCCGAAATGGTACGGGTAGAGCACCGCGGGCTTGAAGGCCAACGCCGCGTCGGCCGCCATTTCCGGCGTCATCGTGTAGGGGAGGTTCATCGGGAGAAAGGCGATGTCGATCCGTCGGATGAGCTTCATCTCGGGCGTGTTGTCGGTGTCGCCGGCGACATAGACGCGCGTGCCGCCGAAGGTGATGACGTAGCCGTTTCCCGCGCCCCGGGGATGGAAGGGCCGCCCGTCGGATCGCTTGCTCACGATGTTGTAGGCGTGCACCGCTTCGACGTCGATTCCGGCGACTGATATCGAATCCCCCGCCTTCATTACCGTGCCCGCGACGCCCGTGCGCCGGCACGCTTCGGTCAGCAGCACGGCGGTTTTTTCGCCGGAAACGGTCTTGAGCGCCGCAGGGTCCAGATGATCGGGATGCTCGTGGGTGATGAGAATGAGATCCGCCTTCGGCAGCTTCGTGTAATCGGCGAGACGGCTCCAGGGATCCACGTGGACCGTCTTCCCGCGGTAGGAGAACATGAGCGTCCCGTGGCCGATGAACGTGATCGCCAGGGGCCCGAGCGACGTCCGCACCGTATCCGTTTCGAACGCCGCCGGCTCGCCCGGGCAAACCGAAAGAGCCGTCATGAGGGCGCACACGCAGAGGGTCGATCCGAACATGGTTCATCCTCCCGTTTCGAAGCCAAGAGACGCCTCGCGGGATCGAAGATAGCGGACGGGGGAGTTCGTGTCAATCGGGCGCGCGGCGGGAAGACGAAGAGGGGAACCTCTCGCGAGATTCCCCTCTCTCTATGAATCAAAAGGCCGGTTACCCGTACTACTGCAGTTTGTTCTCGTCGGCGGTCGTCAGGAGCGGATCGGCGAAGTTCACCGAAACGTTCGCCTCGAACTCGACTTCCGTGTCGGTCTGGATGTAGTGCCCGCGGAAGACGAAGTGCGCCTGGGCCATGATCTCGTCGGGGGAGTACCGCAATCCGATCAGGGGACTGACGTTCTTGGCGGCGAACGGGACGAGCAGAATGGCTCCGATGGCCGAGCCGCTCGCCGGGACGAGGATGCTCGTCGTGCCGGAGAACGACGGTACCGGCACGGACGCGTTGCCGTACGGAATGAAGTTGACGTCGTAGCTCGTCACGAGAAAATCGCCGAGGTTTCCGGTGCCGGGCTCGATCACCGAGCTGTACGGCTTGTTGAAGAACTCGATCTCGATGAAGTCCTCCCTGACCACGTCGTCGATCAGCTTATAGGTGACCAGATCCGCGTTGTAAATCGAATCCCCCTGGCTGAGAACGTCGGCCAGGTAGGGGCGATCCTGATTCACGCCGCCGACGTATACGACGGTCCGCTGGTCGTAGTTCGTATCCTCGGAGCAGCTCAGGATGACGGCGAGGGTGAGAAGCGCGAAGGAGAGAACGACGGCCTTTCTTGTGCCAAACATCGGGTAACCTCCTGCAGTATGACCGGCATTACGGGTTGTCGGAAGGGTATCCTCGCAATGATTGTGCCAAGCACGGCGCGTTGTCGGCGTGCTTAACGTATTGTATGACAATAGAATGCGACGGCACGTTCCGCGCGTCGTCGTCCGGGTTTTCTCTCCCATCGCATAATGCACTTCTTTCTGTTGCGGGGGCATCCCTCCCCCCCCTATGATTAGCTGTCCCCCGGGAGGTTTCCGTGGAGGTTCTCAAAACCGATATTCTCGTGCTGGGCAGCGGAGCGGCCGGGCTCTTCTTCGCCGTCAAGGCGTCGCGCTTCGCCGACGTTCTCGTCGTGACGAAGCGGAAGATCGCCGAAAGCAACACGTACTACGCGCAGGGCGGCATCGCATCCGTGACGCTCAAGGACGATTCGTTCGAACGGCACGTGGCCGATACGCTCGAAGCGGGGCAGGGGCTCTGCAAGCGCGAGGCGGTCGAGATCATGGTGCGGGAAGGTCCCGACCGGATCCGGGATCTCATGGATCTCGGCGTGCGCTTCAGCAAGACGGAGAACGGCGATTCGCTCGCGCTCACCCGGGAAGGGGGGCATTCCGCGCCGCGGATCGTCCACAGCCGCGATCTCATCGGGCGCGAGCTCGAGACCTCCTTGCTCGGGGCGATCGGATCGAACGGGCGCATCTCGACGAGGGAGGATTGCCTCGCCATCGATCTCGTCGTCGACGGTGCCGGAACCGTGCGTGGCTGTCACGCGCTCGACCGGCTTTCGAACCGCCCCGTCGCGATCCTCGCGCGGCATACGGTGCTCGCGACCGGCGGCGCGGGCAAGATCTATCTCTATACGTCGAATCCGGATGTGGCGACGGGGGACGGCATCGCGATGGCGTACCGCGCCGGCGCGGGGATTTCGAATCTCGAGTTCGTGCAGTTCCATCCGACATGCCTCTACCATCCCCGGGCGAAGTCGTTTCTCGTCTCGGAAGCGTTGCGCGGGGAGGGGGCGATCCTCCGGAACCTCG
>JBFYZJ010000210.1:0-4434 GCA_041309565.1 Candidatus Krumholzibacteriota bacterium | reverse complement strand
TGTCGCAGAACTATCCGAACCCGTTCAATCCCGTCACGACGATCCAGGTCGGCGTGCCCGCGAACTTCAGCGGCGCCGCCGAGCTCCGGATCTACAACGTGAAGGGCGAGCTCGTCAGAACGCTGCACCAGGGCGCCATCAAGCCCGGCGTCCACACGTTCCGTTGGGAAGGCACCAACGACGGTGGGCGCAAGGTGACATCCGGCATCTACTTCTACAGATTCGTCTGTGGAACCGAGCGGATAACCAAGAAGATGGTGCTTCTGCGTTAGCAGGCCAAAGGGGGCTTGCCGCGCGCCGCGCGGGCAGCCCCCCATCCGCGCCCGGGCGACGTTCCCCCGATCCCATCGCCATCGATCCCGCATCCGCGGGTGCGCGACCCCGAAAAGGCTTGACACGCGCCGCCGCCGGCGCAATTATTAGTAATAGTTATTATTACTAATTATGGGAGCCGGGGGCATGCGAAAGACGAAACAGCGAACGGTGATCCTCGAGGAGCTCGGGAAGCTGTGCGCCCATCCGAGCGCGGACGAGCTCTACGGCCTCGTGAAGAAACGGCTTCCCCGGATCAGTCTCGGCACCGTGTACCGGAATCTCGAATTGCTCTCGCGCGAGGGCGTCATCACGAGGATCGACACGGCGGGATCGCAGATGCGATTCGACGCCGAAACGGGGGACCATCAACACATCCGCTGCATCCGCTGCGGGCGCATCGACGACGTGCGGTCCGGTGAAGCGCGGGCGAGGTGCGGCGCGCGCGTCGGCAGGGAAACGGGATACCGCGTGCTCGGGAGGCGCGTCGAATATCTCGGCGTCTGCCCCGCGTGCAAGAAGCAACAGGGAAGGAATTGACGTGCGCGCGCATCTGGACCGTGACGAGCTCGAGCGGCTGTACGTGCGGTACAACGACCGCCGCTTCATCGCGACCGATCCGGTGGAGCTCGTGCACCGCTACGAGAGCCCCCGCGATTGCGAGATCGCGGCGTTGATCGCCTCGTCGCTCGCCTTCGGCACCGTGAAGCAGATCAGGGGGAGCGCGGAGCGCGCGCTCGCGATACTCGGCGAGCGCCCCGCCGACCGCGTGGCGGATTCGTCGCCGGTCGGTCTCGATCGCGATTTCCGGGGATTCAGGCACCGGTGGATCACCGGTGCCGATATGGCGTCCCTTCTCGGCGGCGCCCGCCGCGCGATCGGGGAGTATGGTTCGCTCGGGGCTCTTTTCGGCTCGCTGGTTGAGCACGGAGATGAGGACGTCGCGCCGGCAGCCGGTCGATTTGCGCGGGCGCTTCGCGCCGCGGGCGGCGGATACCGGCAGTGCCTGCTCCCATCGCCGGAGTCGGGAAGCGCCTGCAAGCGGCTGAACCTCTTCCTGCGCTGGATGGTGCGCTCGGACTCCGTCGATCCGGGAGGATGGCACGGGATTTCGCCGTCGCTGCTCCTCGTGCCGCTCGACACGCACATGCACCGTTTCGCCCTGCGGCACGGGCTCACGAGCAGGCGCGCGGCCGATCTCAAGGCGGCGCGCGAGGTGACCGCCGCGTTCAGGGAAGTCTCGCCCGACGATCCGGTGAAGTACGATTTCGCGTTGACCCGTCTCGGCATGCTGCGGGACGAGGGGGAGGAGCCCGGTGCAGGAATTGATTGTTGAATTCGGCCGCTCCGTCTGGTCGACGCTGCGCGACATGTCGCCGTATCTTCTCTTCGGCTTTCTCGTCGCGGGGCTTCTGTCCGTCCTCGTAAAGCCCGAGACGGTCGAGCGTCATCTGGGTGGGCGCGGCATCTGGCAGGCGTTCAAGGCCGCCATCTTCGGCGTGCCGCTTCCGCTCTGCTCGTGCGGCGTCATTCCCGTCGCGGCGTCGCTTCGCCGGCACGGCGCGAGCCCGGCCGCGACGACCTCGTTCCTCATCTCGACCCCGCAGACCGGCGTCGACAGCATCCTCGTCACGTACAGTCTCCTCGGCCCCGTGTTCGCCGTTTTCAGGCCGGTCGTCGCGTTCCTGAGCGGGATCGCCGGCGGCATTCTCGTGAATGTCTTCGGCTACGAAAAGGGGGATGCGCCCGACGAGCATCCGGCGTGCACGGCGGAATGCTGCAGCGCCGCCGGCAATCGCGGGGGCGCTCTCACGCGGGCGCTCACGTACGGATTCGTCACGCTGCCGCGCGACATTCACAAGGCGCTCATCATCGGCATTCTCGTCGCCGGCGCCATCTCCGCCGCGGTCCCCGACGACTTCTTCGCGGGGGTGCTCGGCGGCGGCATCGTCTCGATGCTCGTCATGATGGCGGTCGGCATCCCGGTGTACGTGTGCGCGACGGCGTCCGTGCCGATCGCCGCGGCGCTCATGATGAAGGGGATCTCCCCGGGGGCGGCGCTCGTGTTTCTCATGACCGGTCCCGCGACGAACGCCGCGACGATCATGACCGTCTGGAAGATCATGGGCAAACGAGTCGCTGGAATCTATCTCGCCACGGTCGCGGGGTCCGCGCTCGCGGCAGGGCTCGTCCTCGACGAAATCGTCGGGGCGAGCGGAGCTCACTCGATGGCGCACTCCCACTGGATGCTGCCCGGCGCCGCGAACACGATCGCCGCGTTCGCGCTGCTCGCGGTTCTCGGATATGCGTTTTTCAAGCCCGCGAAGGTCGGCAGCGTCGCCGCGGCGGGGGACGGCGGCCGGACGGTCCGCGTGTCGATCGGGGGCATGACGTGCGCTCACTGCGCCGACACGGTGCGGCGCGCGCTTCTCGAGAGCCCGGGCGTCTCGTCCGCCGAAGTCGATCTCAAGCGCGGCGAGGCGATCGTCGCCGGCAGCGGGTTCGACGAGGCGCGGCTCGCGAAGACCGTCGAGTCGCTCGGTTACAAGGTCAGGAGTATCGTCGATGCGGAAGCCCACATTCACGCAAGGAGGTAGCGAACGATGTCGCTGAAGGGCACGAAGACCGAGAAGAACATCCTCACGGCGTTCTGCGGGGAATCGCAGGCGCGCAACCGGTACACCTACTTCGCGAGCCAGGCGAAGAAGGAAGGGTACGAGCAGATCGCGGCGATCTTCGAGGAGACGGCGAATCAGGAGAAAGAGCACGCGAAGCGCCTCTTCAAGCTCCTCGAGGGGGGAGAGGTCGAGATCCAGGCGAAGTTCCCCGCCGGGATCGTCTGCACGACGGCCGAGAATCTCGGCGAGGCGGCGGGGGGGGAGCATTACGAATGGACGGAGATGTACCCCGGGTTCGCGAAGACCGCCCGGGCGGAGGGCTTCAACGACATCGCGGCGCTTTTCGAGGCGATCGCGGTCGCCGAGAAGCAGCACGAGAAGCGCTACGCGGCCCTCAGGGCGAACGTCGAGAAGGGCATGGTCTTCAAGCGCGACACGAAGGTCGTGTGGCGCTGCCGCAACTGCGGCTACCTCCACGAGGGGAAGGAAGCGCTCGAGGTATGTCCGGCGTGCGCGCATCCGCGGGCGCACTTCGAGCTGCTCGGGGAGAACTATTGATCGGGGCGTTTCCAAGGAGTACTATGAGCCGTGAAAGCGGTTCGCGTTTCAGAGAATCAGGAAAGGGGGAAGATTACGATGGCGAAGAGACTTGAAATCTACAAGTGCGAAAAGTGCGGCAACATCGTCGAGGTGCTCCACGAGGGAGCGGGCGAGCTCGTGTGCTGCGGGGGGCCGATGAAGCTCCTCACGGAGAACACGACCGACGCGGCGAAGGAGAAGCACGTTCCGGTCATCGAGAAGGTCGCCGGCGGCTACAAGGTGAAGGTGGGATCGGTGGCGCATCCGATGGAGGAGAAGCATTACATCGAATGGATCCAGCTCGTCGCGGACGGCGAGTCGTACCGCAAGTTCCTCAAGCCGGGCGAGGCGCCCGAGGCCGTTTTCAACATCACGGCGAAGAGCGTCTGGGCCCGCGAGTACTGCAACCTGCACAGCCTCTGGAAAGGAATGTGATCGCGAATGATCAGCAAGAAGATCCATGCCGCGTTCAACGAACAGATCAATCACGAGATATACTCCGGGTATCTCTACCTCTCGATGTCCGCGTACTTCATTTCGCTGGGGCTCGACGGATTCGCGCACTGGATGCGCGTCCAGCGGATGGAGGAAGAGGCGCACGCGATGAAGTTCTTCGAGCACCTGCGCGACCGCGACGCCCGGATCGAGCTCGGCGCGATCGACAAGCCGAAGCTGAAGTGGACCTCGCCGCTCGACGCCTTCAAGGCGGCCTACGAGCACGAGAAGTTCATCACGGGCAAGATCAACGCCCTCTACGCGATCGCGGAGAAGGAAAAGGACTATCCGGCGAAGGTGCTCCTCGACTGGTTCGTGAAGGAGCAGGTGGAGGAAGAGGCGTCGACTTCCAAGATCGTTCAGATGCTCGGGAGGATCAAGGATTCGGGTTCGGGGCTCGTCATGCTCGACCGGCAGCTCGGCAAGCGCG
>JBFYZJ010000209.1:0-4002 GCA_041309565.1 Candidatus Krumholzibacteriota bacterium | reverse complement strand
CGATCAGGACACCGATAACCACGGAGGCTATCATCGCTACCCGTCTGCCGTTGCCGACGATCATCGGTATCTCCACAACCTTTCGGTGACTGGCGCCGACTGATATTATAGCGGTGAAATCAGCGGTGGTCAACCCTCCCGCGGCCGGGCGGTGGCGTCGGGCGTGTACATCTGCAGGCTCGATACGGGCGCCGAGCGGCATTCGAAAAAGCTGATCCTGGCGCGCTAGGACGCCTTCGCCGAAAACGCCGGAACCGCGGAACTGCTCCTCCCGAAACGTGTATAATATCGTGTCGGCATACATGCCGCTCCTCCATCAAAGCATGCTCGCCGGAAACACGGGGGAAAATCGAAAACGAAAGGAGCCGCTGGGATATGAGCAGATCGAAGATCGTCGGTATTTCGCTCGCGATCGGGGCACTGGCCGTCGCGGTTTCGGCTATCGCCCCCGGCGGGCCCGCGGCGGCCGCGAAGGCCGGCAAAGGCTCGACGTCATCATTCCAGATCAAGTACGAGAAATACACGCTCCCGAACGGGATCGAGGTCGTGCTCCACGAGGACCACTCCGATCCGATCGTCGCGGTCGCGACGGTCGTGCACGTCGGGTCGAACCGCGAGAAACCGGGGCGCACGGGCTTCGCGCACTTCTTCGAGCACATGTCCTTCAACGATTCGGAGAACACCCCCCGCGGCGCGAACCGCAAGCTCATCCCCGAGCTCGGCGGACAGCGGAACGGCGGAACGTCCCCCGACGGGACCGTCTACTACGAAGTCGTGCCGAAGGACGCCTTCGAGAAGATCCTCTGGATCGATTCCGACCGGCTCGGCTTCATGATCAACACGGTCACCGAGGCGGCGCTCGAGCGCGAGAAGCAGGTCGTGAAGAACGAGAAGCGCCAGATCGTCGACAACGCCCCCTACGGCTACACGGACGAGGTGCAGCGGGCGGCGCTCTATCCGGCCGAGCACCCGTATCACTGGACGACGATCGGGTCGCTGCCCGACCTGCAAGCGGCGACGCTCGCCGATGTGAAGGAGTTCTACGACCGATTCTACGGCGCGGCGAACGCCACGCTCGTCATCGCGGGGGATATCGATATCGCGGAGACGAAACGGCTCGTCGAGCGGTGGTTCGGTGAGATCCGCCGGGGACCGGACGTATCGCCGATCCCGCCCGCCCCCGCCGCGTTCGCGGAGTCGAAATCCTTTTATCACGAGGACAACTTCGCGAAGCTCCCCGAGATCCAGATCATCTTCCCGACGGTCGCGCAATACCAGGGGGATGACGTCGCGCTCGAGGCGCTCGCATCGCTCCTCGCCGGCAGCAAGAAGGCGGCGCTGTACAAGACGATCGTCGAGGAGCGGAAGCTCGCGCCGGCGGTCAACGCCTATCAGAACAGCATGGAGATCGCCGGAGAGTTCAGCATCAGCATTCGGGCGAACGAGGGTGTCGATCTCGACAGCGTCAAGGTCGCGATCGACGAGGCGCTCGCGAGATTCGAGCGCGACGGCGTGTCCGAGAGCGAGCTCCGCTACGCGAAAGCCCAGTACGAGCTCGCCCTCTCGCAGCAGCTCGAGACCATCATCAACAAGGCCTTCCAGCTCGCCTATTCGAACGAGTACTCCGGGGATCCCGGCCGCGCTGCGGCCGAGGCCGAGCGCTATTCGAAGCTCACCCCGGCGGACATCATGAACGTCTTCCATCGATACCTGAAAGCCAGCCCGTACGTCATGACGAGCTTCGTGCCGAAGGGGCAGCCGCAGCTCGCCGTCGAGGGAGCCCGGAAGGCGGAGATCTCGCAGGAAGCGGCCGGCTCGTCGCAGCAGCAGGAAGAGGTCTCGGCCGGGGAAGAGGCGCAATGCGAGAAGACACCGACGAAGCATGACCGCTCCGAGCCGCTGCTCGGGGCGCCGCCGCTCCTGCGCGCGCCGGCCGTCTGGACGGAGAAGCTCTCGAACGGCCTCGCCCTCTACGGCATCGAACAGGACGAGGTGCCCCTCGTGCGCTTCGAGCTCACCGTCCGCGGCGGCCGCTGGCTCGATCCGTCGGACAAGATCGGCACGGCGGAGCTCATGTCGCGGCTCATGATGGAGGGAACGAAGAAGCGTACGCCCGCCGAGTTCGAGGAGGCGATCGGGCTCCTCGGCGCCTCGATAACGACCGCCGCGAGCGACGAGGAAATTCTCGTGACGGGCACGACCCTGGCGCGGAACTTCGAGGCGACGATCGAGATCGTGACCGAGATGCTGCTCGAGCCGCGCTGGGACGAGACCGAATTCGCGCGGATCAAACAGGAGTTCCTCACCCGCTTCAAGGCGTACGAATCGAATCCGAACCAGATCGCCTCCACGGTGTACCGCCGCCTGCTCTACGGCGACTCCCATCCGAAGAGCCGACCGATCGGCACCCCGGAGGGCATCGCGGCGATTTCGATCGACGATCTCAAACAGTACTACACGAGTAACTTCTCGCCGTCCGTGGCGACATTCCAGATCGCGGGCGACGTAAAGAAAGATCGCGTGCTCAAGTCGCTGAAGCCCCTCGGGCGCGGCTGGAACGCGCGCAAGGTCGCATTCCCCTCGTTCGAGGCGCCGGCGGAGCGCGGAGGCCGGATATTCTTCGTCGACCGGTCCGGCGCGCAGCAGTCCGTGATCTTCGCGGGGCATCTCGCGCTCGCCGCGACGGACGACGACTACAACAACCTCGTCTACGCGAACGAAGTCCTCGGGACCGGCTCGAGCGGCAGGCTCTTCCAGCTCCTGCGGCTCGAGAAGGGATTCACGTACGGCGCCTATTCGCGCGTCGACAACCGTCTCGAGATCGCGCCGATCACGATGTATACGAGCGTGCGGACCAACGCGACGCTCGAATCGCTCGAGCTGATTCGGAAGCTCGTCTCCGAGTACCGGGCGACCTTCGGCGAGAAGGAGCTCGCGACGACCAAGAACATGGTGATCAAGCGCGGCACGCTCGAATTCGAGTCGCTCACCGCGAAGCGCGGCATGCTGGGGCAGATCGCCAAGTACCGCCGCCCGGCGAATTACATCGAGCTCGATCAGCGTGAGCTCATGGGGCTCGGGCTCGCCGATTTTCACCGCGTCATCGAAAAGTATCTCGACGAGAAGGACCTGATCTACGTGGTGGTGGGCGACGCCGCCTCGCAGCGAGCGGGGCTCGATTCGTTCGGCATCGGCGCACCGGTGCCGCTCGACGTCTACGGCAACCGCACCGAAGGCGACCGGTAAACGCATATCGAACGCGTCGAGAACGGCATGATACTCGCCGATCGCGCGTTCGCGAGTCGGGATTCGCGGAAGATGATCCTCGCGGGCAGGTGCGCGGTTGCACCTGCCCGTGCTCAATTCCGGCAATGTGTACCTGGCGGTTCAACTGCGCGCCCGCGCCTGCCCGTCGCCGCAGAGCCTAATTCATTTCCAGATAATAAAATAGGGCGTTGTCATACATTCGGTCCCCGTATTGCTTTTCTCATCTGCCAGGAACCGGGCATTAGTGTTCAGGAAAACTGGAAAGGGAGGTCCATCATGCGCAGGACAATTGCAGCGCTCGTAGTCATGATCGCCGTGTTCGTTCTCGTCGCGCCGGCGGCCAACGCCGAGGGGGACAAGAACCAAATCAATCATCGCTACTCTTACAGCAACGCGTTCAAGTACATCTACAAGTGGTTCAAGGGCGTCGACGCGGACGGCGTCGCGAGTCTCCACGACGACGACTGGGTTTGCCCCGGCACCGGCGACTGCGACGGAGTCCCCGATCAGGATCGTATCCGTCTCATGAAACGCGACGGCTCGCTGAACGGAGACTGCTACACCAACCAGAACAGAAGGCTACGCTCGGGCAAGTAGCGCATCCATCGAAGCCCGGTATTGCAGCGCAACCGAGTGATTGACGGCGGCGCCCCCGGAAGATCGATTCCGGGGGCGCTCGCATTTCTCCCCGCCGTTGCCCGGGAACCTATCCGGATGCCGCGCGTATATCAAATT
>JBFYZJ010000208.1:0-3304 GCA_041309565.1 Candidatus Krumholzibacteriota bacterium | reverse complement strand
TGTCGCCGTCCGTGATCTGGCCCGTTCTCCTGATGTCGAGGCGCACGGTCGCGTAGAACTTGAGCGCGTTCCCGCCGGTCGTCGTCTCGGGGTTCCCGTAGAGGACGCCGATCTTCATGCGGATCTGGTTCGTGAATATCAGACACGTTTTCGATTTCGACACGGCGCCGGCGAGCTTGCGAAGCGCCTGCGACATGAGGCGCGCCTGAAGCCCGACGTGCGAATCCCCCATCTCCCCCTCGATCTCGGCCGCCGGCACGAGCGCCGCGACGGAGTCCACGACGACGACATCGATCGCGCTCGAGCGGATGAGGACCTCGGCGATGTCGAGCGCCTGCTCCCCCGTGTCGGGCTGCGAGATGAGAATGTTGTCGACGTCGACGCCGATCTTGCGGGCGTACGCCAGGTCGAGCGCGTGCTCCGCGTCGATGAAGGCCGCCACGCCGCCGAGCCGCTGCGCCTGCGCGACGATCGAGCAGGTGAGCGTGGTCTTCCCGGAGCCCTCCGGCCCGTAGATTTCGATGATTCTGCCGCGCGGCACACCGCCGATCCCGAGCGCGACGTCGAGGCTCATGCTCCCCGTCGGAATGGCCTCCACCGGAACGATCGCGCCGTCGGCCCCGAGGCGCATGATGGCGCCCTTGCCGAACTGCTTCTCGATCTGTCCCATGGCGAGCTCGATCGCCTTTTCCTTGTCCTTGCTTCCCTCGGTCGGTTTCGCCGTCTTCTTCGCTTCTTTCGGTTCTTTCATTTCCTTTGTCTCTTTCATCGTTCGTCCTCCCCCGCCATCCTCCCATCACTCCGCATTGCAACGATTTATGCGCCTGCGCCCGAACCGGTCCGCACCACCTCCCGCGCCCCCGCGGACGCGGCGCCAGTGCCTTTTTATAGCACCTCGATTTACTTATTTCAATGAAATTCAGGGAAGGGGAATCGGCCCCGTCGGGAAGGTCTGCGGGCGCCCTCCCCGGCGGGGCCGGGGAGGGCGATGCATGGCGTGGTGGGCGTCGTAGGCGACCCGCAGGTTTTGCCTAGAACTGGTATCCGAGCATGACCATCCAGTTGAGCTGGCCGTGCTCGGACTCGACGGGCGGGATCGTGGAGCCGTTGCCGGGATTTGTCGCGTTCGCCGTGAAGGCGTACGCGAGCGAGAAATCGGCCGTTACGGCTTCGGTGAATCCATAGCCCGCGCCGAAGGTCATATGATTCTCGACGATCGCGGGAAAGAGCGCGTTCAGGTAGCTCGCGGGAATCGGATTCTTGCCGTAGTTGTATCCGGCGCGGAGCGTGAGCGCTTCTGTCGCCTCGACCGAGCCGCCGAGGGCGATAACCGCCTGATTCTCCCATTTCTGGTAGAGGGTGGCGTCCAGCACGAGACCGGCGAACGCGCCGTTCTCGGCGCTCTCGTCGGCGGTGAAGACCATCCTGAAATCCTTCATGACGCTCTCCCAGTACACGTACTTGAGGTCGAGCGCCAGCATCACGCGCTCGACCGGCTTGAAGGCGACGCCGGCGCCGAGCATCGCGGGCCACTCGAAATCGCGCACCGCGATCGAGCCGGCCACGGGGATGTTCATATCCTGGTACGTGCCCGTCGGCGCGCCCATGAACACGCCCGGATCGACGTTCACTCCCATCGAGAGGACGGCGTTATCCGTCTCGAGGTCGCCGAGGGCGGTCTTCGTGTGGTAGGTGGCGCCGAGCGAGAGGCGGTTGTTCACCTTGTAGAGGCCGCCGATCTTCCCCGCCACCCCGTAGCCCTTCGCCTCTCCCGTGAAATCGCTCGTATTGGAGAAATCGAAATAGGCGTGGTAGAGCTTGCTGATCCCCGTTTCCGACCCTGTGAACGGCTCGTAGAGCTGGCCGAAGGCGTCCACCAGCGTGCCCGATGCGGCGCCGATCGTCTGCGCCGCCGGATTGGCGAGGTTCTGGAACTGCGCCTCGCTCATCGCCATCTGCACGTCCATGCCCGCCCAGACGAAGTCACCGGTGAATCCGACGGTGAGCTTCTCGTTCACGTCGTACGTGACGGGAACCATGACGCGGCCGACGCCGACCTCGGAGCGGTTGACGAGCCCTTCCTCGAGCGCGGTGTTGGCCCCCATGCTCGGATCGGACATCCATGAATCGTTCGCGTACTCAGTGCCCATCCCCCCCTGGCTGAAGACGCCGAGCCCGAATGCGAATTCGTTTCGCTTCATGACGAAGCCGAGCGCGGGCATATAGAACGCGTCGCTGAGCGACGTGGCGGACATCTCGCCCGACGGCGTCGTGACGATCGCCGTGACGTCGGGGCCGAGATTCCCGACGGCGAGGTTCAAGTACATCCCGTTCGTCATGAGGCCGAGCGTAGCCGGGTTGTTCATCATGGCGGCGGTGCCGTTCCAGAATGCGAACGACGTCCCGCCCATCCCGACCGAAACCGGACCGTACCCCTCGAGGTTCATGCCGTTCGTGGCGTACGCCGCCGGGGCGAGGAAGGCGAGAATCAAAAGCGCCGCGCCTGCACGGAAAGCGGATAATCTGGTGGACATGGCATCTCCCTTCGGACAAATGTTCATAATCCGCCTACACTCGATGGGGAATTTCAATTAAAAATATCTGCGGCGCCGGGCGGCGCGCCGTGCCGCCGGCGGCGCGGACGAGCCGTCAGGCCGAGGGCGGGCTCAGCTCGGCGAGAACATCGTTCGTCGTCATAACCTTCGCATAGGCGCCGTCGAGGGCGGCGAGAAACGCGGCATGGACGACCGGAGCGGCGATCGTGCGCCCCCCGTGGAACAGCGATTTCGTCGCGCAGGCGTCCCCGGCCACGATGCACTCGAGCTTGTAATCGGCCGCCGCGCGCACCGTCGCGTCGATGCACATATGGGTCATCATCCCGCAGATCACGAGGCGCGCGACGTAGGCCAAGCTGAGCTGCGTGAGGAGCTCCTTGTCGCGAAAGGCGTTCGGATAATGCTTCCGGAGAACGATCTCCCCGGGGCGCGGCGTTACGCTCGCATGAATGCGCGCGCCGTCCGTGTCGGGAAGCAGAAACGTCGAGCCTGGGCGCGTCGAAACGTGCTGCATGTGGAAGACGGGGTGCTCCGAGCGCCGGAAGAACTCGAGGAGGCGCGCGGCGTTCGCCGCCGCCTCGACGCTCCCCTCGAGCGGATTCCTGCCGCCGGGGAAATAGTCGTTCTGGATGTCGACGATGAGAAGCGCCGTCTTGAAGGCCGGCGGCTTGTCACCGGGGCCGATGTAGTTCGTCTCTTCCACGGAACGTCACGCGTCCTTTCCCGGGCGCATTATAGACCGGCGGGCG
>JBFYZJ010000207.1:0-5504 GCA_041309565.1 Candidatus Krumholzibacteriota bacterium | reverse complement strand
CGCGCCCGATCCAGCGAGCCGCACCGGCACGAGCTCCGGCGCGCCGCCCCGCGCCTTGATGCGCTCCGGCAGCATATCGAGCGTGACGGCCTCGCCGCTCGAGATGTATCTCGCGCGATCGAGCACGGCGAAGAGCTCGCGGACGTTTCCGGGCCACGAGTAGCGCTGCAGGCATTTCAGCGCGGCCTCTTCGATCCTCGCGACACGCCGTCCGTCGGGCGCGCCCGCGCAGAGACAGAACGCGACGAGCGGCACGATGTCCTCTCGCCGATCGCGGAGCGGCGGCACGACGAGGTGCTCGGCGTTGATCCGGTAGTAGAAATCCTCGCGCAGGGAGGCCTTGCCGAGCTTCTCCTCGAGGTTCTGGTTCGTCGCCGAGACGATGCGCACGTTCACCGGCCGCTCGCGGTTCTCGCCGACCCTGCGGATCCTCCCCTCCTGCAGCACGCGCAGCAGCTTCACCTGCTGCAGCGTCGTGAGCTCGCCCACCTCATCGAGGAAGAGGGTGCCGCCGGTCGCCTCCTCGAAGAGGCCGATCCGGTCCATGAGGGCGCCGGTGAAGCACCCGCGCCGGTGCCCGAAGAACTCGCTCTCGAAGAGATGATCGGGCACGGACGCGCAGTTCAGGGGAACGAACGGGCGGCGGCCCCGCGCGCTCAGCGCGTGGATCATCCGGGCCACGAGCTCCTTCCCGGTCCCCGTCTCGCCGGTCACGAGCACGGGCCGGTCGAACGCCGCGGCGAACCGCACCTTCTCGTACAGATCGAGCATCGCCTCCGAGACGGCGACGAATCCCTCGTGCCGCGCGAACTCGGAAGAGTATTCGATCTTGGCGACCTTGCCCCCGCCCCTGAGCACTGGATCGGGCAGGCGGCTTCTTCCCCGCCGCGCCGCGACGCGATCGATGCAGCGCCCCGCCGCCGCCCGCCACACCTCGCTCTCGATCGCCCCGAAGATGTGCCCCGCCTCCACCGCGCTCCGCCACGCCTCGTCGAGCATGTCGCCCGTTTCCAGCAGAATCCCTGCGAACGCCACGTGCGTCTTCCCGAGCTCGAAGTCGCAGCCCGCCCGCTGCAGCGTGCCGGCGGCCTTCCCGAAGAGCGCGATGCCGCGCGCGGGCTCCCCGAGCGCGAACGCCGCCCGACCCATGCACCGCAGGACGGCCCCCTTCTCGAGCTCGTTCTTGAGCCGCTGGGCGAGCTTGAGCCCCCGGCGCAGGTGCGCCATCGCGGCGCTCGGATCCCCCTTCGCGAGATGGAGCTCGCCGAGACGCCGCTCGATCTCGAGCACAATGTCTCCCTCGGGAGCGATTTCGACGGCGATGCGAAGGGCGTCCGCGTAGCGCCTCTCGGCGGTCTCGAGCCTCCCGCGCTCGAGGTGCACGTCGCCGAGATACTCGCGGGCCAGCGCTCGCTCCCGGGCGAATCCCCCCTGCGCGGCGATGCGCCCCGCGCCGCGGAAGCACCGCACCGCGCGCGCGTGCTCTCCCCGGTGCGCCGAGACGCTGCCGAGGGCAAGGAGCGACCGGCAGAGCCCGACGCTCCAGCCGATGCTCGCGAAGATCTCCCGCGCTCGCTCGATCCGGTTCGCGGCGCTCGAGAACCGACCCTGCCGGTACAGGAGAATGCCGGCGTCGAGCGCGGCGGCCGCCTCGCCGTAGCGGTCCGAAGCGGCGCGGCAAAGGTCCTTCGCGCGGTCGTAGTACTCGAGAGCGGCCTCGTGGAGCCCTTTGTTCTGCGCGACGAGACCGAGCATGATGAGGACGCGGGATTTCATTCTCCCGTCCGAATAGTGGGTCGCGAGCCCCAATGCGGCCTCGAGGCTCTCCTCGGCGGCTTTGATCTCGTTGAGATAGAACCGGCAAGCGCCCTCGATGAGGAGCCGCTCGGACACGAGCAGAACGGGATACTCCCCCGCGGCGGCCCGCCGGTACGGCTCGAGGATGTCCAGCGCCTCGCGCAGATCGCCGCGGCGACGGAGCACGTTCGCCCGCACGAGGGCGGAAGACAAGAGCCGCGCGGCCCGCCCCGGGATCTCGCCGGCGACGGATGAGGCTTCCGCGCCGGGCCATCCGGCGCCGAGAATCGACTCCGCGGCGTCGCAGAAGGCCAGCGCTTCGTCGAAGCTCGTGACGTAGTAGGCGCTCCTCGCGGCGAGAACGAGGGCCTCGCAGCGCGTCCCGGCATCGATCCCGGAATCGCCCGATTCGCACAAAGAAACGACCTGCTTTGCGCGCTCGTAGCTCTGCACGTACTCCCCGCGCCTCTGCAGGTCTTCGATCTCGGTCAAATATGTGCGAATCAGCTCCGTGTTGTTCATCAATCCGATTCCCAGTGAATTACCGGTGCCAGTGCCAGAGCCAGGTCCGGAGGAGCACCCTCCACGCACGATTCACCCGAGAACCCAGACCGCGCCCGCATCCCTCCCGTGTTCCCTCCGCGCTCATCGAACATTCGTCGAGGAGAATGGAACCGTCCGCGGCGGCCACGCCGAGGCGGTCCGTTTCCTGCACGATGTAGATCGTCGGAATCGTCTTCAGATGGGGATCCTCGCCAGGCTCCCCGCCCAGCATATAGTTCTCCGGCAGAGCGACGCCGGGACGCGGATCGCGAGCCTCGGCGCGCGCCGCGAGGATCGTCAGAGCGGCGCCGACGACGATGATCGACGCCGTGAGAATCGCAAATTTTCGAAAACTATTCCCCATCATGACTCGATTCCGGAAAAGGCCGAGCATTGCACGCGGAGCTTCAGTTTTTCGTTCAACCCTATCGAGAGCCGCCTACAGAACTACGACTATTTAATTCTACCAAAGCCTCCCGAGCCTGTCAAGCGGGCCTCACGTAGTGTAATTTATCCTTTCCTATTGTCAAAAATAGTTTACGAGTATATAATCTATTACAGAATGGCCCTTTAGGAAAATAATGAAGACGCTTTGTAATAATAAATTGACGAACTACGGGCGCCGGTTCATCCTTGGGATCTCGCCATTGCTCGTTCGAGCTGTGTATTCCATTATAAATCAAAGCATTACAATGTGTCGCCGAAACCGCGCACATATGGCACACCCCATGCGATGTATCTTCAACCGAACAGCAACCAATCGCATACGCAACAGAGCACATAGCTGGCCCCCGGGAGGCTGTAGAAAAGCGCCGAACCGGTCCGAAAGGCCGAGTGCCGAGATGGGCGAAAACCGGAAACTTCCCTATTTCCATCCCGCGACCTCCATGAAGGGGTCGTCCGGATCGCGGCCGAGCATTTTTCTCATGTGCACATCGCCTCCTGCCGTCGAAAGAACAAGAGTCATGCCTCTCGCGCCCGCCGGGCCGCACCGCCGCCGCAATCCCCTCCGGGCCAAGCGGATACGCGGCCCCCGGGCGCTCTCGTCGGCCGATTCAATCGGGGATAAATGTGTTCACGTGAACGTTCACACTGTACAGGAAATGCGCTGAAGAAACAGAGGTGCCCCGCCATGGCCAGCAGAAAGCCCGAGAGCGAACCGAAGCGACCGCTCGGAGCCGCCAAATCCGACGAGTTCTTCGCCGAGGCGCGGAACGATATCAAGGAGCTCGAGTCCTCCGCGGCGGTCCGCGCGGGAGAGAGCGCGGTGCGCGAGATGGAAAAGATGTCGCACCGGCTCGGCAAGCTCGAGATGCTCACCGACATCACGAAGTCGCTCAACTCGACGCTCGACCTCGACGAGGTGCTCGAGCAGATCATCGACTCGACGATCCAGCTCGCCGACGCGAACCGGGGGTTCCTCATGCTCGCGGACGACCGCGGCGTGCTCGAGTTCAGGGTGGCGCGCGACCGCGACAAGCGCCCCCTCGAGATGGAGGAGTTCGCCATCAGCTTCAGCATCGTGAACGACGCCGCCGACCGCGGCGAACCCCTGTTCATCTCGGACGTGCTTGACGACACGCGTTTCAAGGATCAGAAGAGCGTCATCGATCTCCAGCTCAAGCGCGCCGTCTGCGTGCCGCTCCTCCTCGAACGATCGGTCATCGGCGTCATCTACGCCGACAGCGACCGCCTCTCCCCCGCATTCGCGAAGGAGGACATGTCGATCATCTCGGCGTTCGCCTCGCAGGCGACGATCGCCGTGGAGAACGCGAAGCTCCACGGCAGGGTCGTGAAGGATCAGGAGGCGCTCGAGCGCGAGAACCTGAAGCTCCGTCAGGAGCTCTCGGGCAGATACGAGCTCTCGGGCTTCATCGGCCGGAGCAGATCGATGCAGGAGATCTTCCTCACGATCCAGAAGGTCGCCGCCTACACGACGACGGTCCTCATCCAGGGAGAGACGGGAACCGGCAAGGAGCTCATCGCCCGCGCGATCCATCTCAACGGGTCGCGGAAGGACAAGCCGCTCGTCGCGATCAACTGCGGCGCGATGCCGCAGGAGCTCCTCGAGAGCGAGCTCTTCGGCCACAAGAAGGGATCGTTCACCGGCGCCGTGAGCGACAAGGCGGGGCTCTTCGAGACCGCGAGCGGCGGGACGATCTTCCTCGACGAGATCGGCGAAATGCCGCTCCCGCTGCAGGTCAAGCTCCTCCGCGTCCTGCAGGAAGGGGAGATTCGCCGGGTCGGCGAGAACGTCGACCGCAAGGTGGACGTGCGCGTCATCGCGGCGACGAACCGGGACCTCAACGAGGAGGTCCGGAAAGGGCTCTTCCGCGGGGACCTCTACTACCGGCTCAACGTCGTGCCGGTCACAATCCCGCCGCTCCGCGAGCGGCAGGAGGACATCATCCCGCTCGCCGAGCATTTCCTGCGGAAATTCGGCTCGAAGATGGGGAAGAACGGCATCGAGATCTCGTCGGAAGCGATGAAATACCTCCTCACGAATCCGTGGCCCGGAAACGTCCGCGAGCTCGAGAATTCGATCGAGCGCGCGCTGGCGCTCTCCGGCTCTTCGCGCGTGCTCGCCCCCGAGCACTTCCCGCACCTCTCTCCCGAATCGGGCATCTTCGAGCGGCTCGCCGACGGGAAGACCCTCAAGGAGAAGATGCAGGTCGTCGAGCGCCGGTTCATCGCCGAGGCGCTCGAAAAAACGGGCGGGCGGGTGACCAAGGCCGCGTTACTGCTTGATGTCACGCGCCAACATCTCCATAATAAGATCAAGAAATACAAGATCACGACGCACTAGCGCCCGCCGGTTTTTCCGCCGATCCCCCCCCCGCGCCGTCGCGCGGCATCCGGGGCGGCGCCGGCAGGGCGCCCCGGAGAAAGCGACGCGCGATGGGCATCCCGTTCTTCTACGATCCGGTCTTCGCCTCGTACGATTTCGGGCCGAGCCATCCCTTTCAGGGATCGCGGTTCGAGCGGTTCATGAAGGAGCTCGAGACCCGCTTCCCCGCCGTGCGCGCCAAGCTCGACATCAGAACGGCCGAGAGCGCGGGGAACGATCTCCTCGAGCTCGTCCACGACCGCTCCTACATCGACCGCGTGATCTCCCTCGAAAAGCGGCGCGGCTACCTCTCGGTCGATACGCAGCTCCTCCCCGG
>JBFYZJ010000206.1:0-4599 GCA_041309565.1 Candidatus Krumholzibacteriota bacterium | reverse complement strand
AGGAGAAGCTGTACGAGGAGATCGTCGGGCGGATCAAGCAGACCGACGTCTCGGTGCCGTACCGGCAGGACGGCTACTTCTACTATACGCGCTACGACGAGGGGAAGGAGTATCCGATCTATTGCCGGAAGAAGGGCTCGCTCGATGCGCGCGAGGAAATCATGATCGACTCGAACGAGCGCGCGGCGGGGCGCGGATTCTACTCCGTCGGCCCCCGTGAGATCAGCTTGAACGGCGAGCTGCTCGCCTTTGCCGAGGATACGGTGGGGCGGCGATTCTACACGCTCCGCGTGAAGAACCTCGCCACCGGCGGAATGCTGCCGGACGACATACCCCAGGTGACCGGGAACGTCGCGTGGGCGAACGACAACAGGACGTTCTTCTACGGGAAGCAGGATCCCATGACCCTGCGCGCATACCGTGTCTATCGGCATACGCTCGGCATGGATCCGTCCGCTGACCAGCTCGTCTACGAGGAGAAGGACAACACCTTCGACTGCCGTGTTTTTCGGACCAAATCCAAGGAATACCTGATGATCGCATCGACGCAGACGCTCAGCAGCGAGTACCGGTACCTCGATGCCGACGCGCCGGGCGACACGTTCGCCGTGTTCCTGCCGCGGGAGCCCCGCCACGAGTACTCGGTCGATCATTACGGAGATTATTTCTATATCCGCACGAACGACGGGGCGAAGAATTTCCGGCTCATGAAGACGCCGGCGACCCGCACGGCGAAGGAGAGTTGGGTCGAGGTCGTGCCGCACCGCGACGATGTGCTCTTCGAGGGATTCGAGATATTCAGGGATTTCCTCGTGACCGTCGAGCGCAAAGGCGGACTGATCCAAATGCGCATCAGGCCCTGGTCGGGGGGCGAGGAGCATTCGATCGATTTCGGCGAGCCGGCGTACATGGCGTACGTGAGCACGAACATGGACATCGATACGGATCTCCTCCGGTACGGCTACACGTCAATGACGACACCGACGTCGATCTACGACTACGATATGGTCGCGAAGGAAAAGACGCTGCTCAAGCGGGATGAGGTGCTCGGCGGCTTCAAGCCGGAGGACTACGTGACGGAGCGCCTCTCCGCCCGCGCGAGCGACGGGAAGATGGTGCCCCTCTCCATCGTCTATCGGAAGGGATTGAAGAAAGACGGGAAGAATCCGCTTCTCTTGTACGGCTACGGCTCCTACGGGGCCAGCATGGACGCGACGTTCAGCTCCCCGCGCCTGAGTCTCCTCGATCGAGGATTCGTCTATGCCCTCGCCCATGTTCGCGGGGGAGAGGAGCTCGGGCGGGAGTGGTATGAAGACGGGAAAATGCTGAACAAGAAGAACACCTTCACGGACTTCATCGCGTGCGCGGAGCATCTGATCGGCGAGGGGTACACGGAGCCGGACCGGCTCTTCGCCCAGGGGGGGAGCGCCGGCGGGCTCCTCATGGGCGCGGTTGTCAACATGCGGCCCGATCTTTTCAGGGGTGTCATCGCCAACGTGCCGTGGGTGGACGTCGTCACGACGATGCTGGACGAGAGCATCCCGCTCACGACCTCGGAATACGACGAATGGGGAAATCCGAACGTGAAGGAATACTACGACTACATGCTGTCGTATTCGCCGTACGACAACGTCTCGGCGAAGGTGTACCCCCCCATGCTCGTCACCACGGGGCTCCACGACTCGCAGGTGCAGTACTTCGAGCCGGCGAAGTGGGTGGCCAAGCTGCGGGCGCTGAAGACCGACGATCACCCGCTGCTGCTCCGCACGAAAATGGAGGCGGGGCACGGCGGCGTCTCGGGGCGCTACCGCCAGTACCGGGAAACGGCGTTCATGTACGCGTTCATGCTCGATCTCGCGGGAATCGGCGACTGATTGTCGCAGACAGATCATCCAGGAGGTGTCCGATGAGGAGATTCGCAGTCGTGCTCGCCGCGGCGTGGGCGATGTTCGTTTCGACCGCCGCCATCGCGGAGGATGTCAATGCCGACGCCGAGGCCGTGAAAAAGGTCGTCGAGAGCGCGTACGTGAAGGGCATTCACATCGATCGCGACGTCGAGGCCGTCCGCGCGGGATTCAACCCGGCCTTCGTCATGTTCAGGCTGGAAAAGGGAGTCGTCACCCAGATGACGATCGACGAGTGGATCGCCGGCATCGAGAAATCGAAGAAAGAGCGCCCGGGCCCGCTCCCGCAGAAGACGACCCATGAGTTCTCGATGGTCGACGTCACGGGGGATGCCGCCGTGGCGAGAGTCGAGCTCTACAAGGACGGCAAGCACGTTTTCACCGATTATATATCGCTCTACCGGCTCGCCGACGGATGGAAGATCGTCGGCAAGATCTACTACCGGCATCCGTAATATTCGGGTAACGGCGGATCAGGCGCGCCCTCGTTCGAGAATAATACTGCCGGCCGCATGCTGTGTCGGATATAGTAAGGAACGCGTTATGCATCCGGCAGGCAGGAGAGGGGAATCGTCGAAACGCGGCGATTTCGGATGCATCCTCATTGAAGGGGGAAAGGCGAATATGAAACGAACAATGGTTGCGGTCATCGCGGCATTATGCGTGCTCTTCACCGCCTCGGCGAGCCACGCGTTGTTCACGCTGGGCGCCGGGATCCACTACCTGAAGACCGTCGGCGACATCAAGGACGCGCCCGCATTCGACTCGAACGCGTACAACCTCGTCGCCTCGGCGCAAATGAGCCTCCTCATGTTCAAGATCGAGGCCGACGTCGAATGGGTTCCCGATTACGGCGGCTCCGACGAGTCGCTCCTGATGCCGCAGGCGCTGGTGCTTTTCGGCGGCATGATCTACGGCGGAGCGGGCATCGGATCGGGCTACATCGACGGCGAGTGGTTCGACAAGCCGTTCTACTCGCTGCGCCTCGGCGTCGACATCCCGCTCGGCCCCGTCGGCGTGGACATCAACGCGAACTACCGCTTCATGGACACGAAGGTCTTCGAGAGCGCCGACGAGGAGGACCTCGACTCGGTCACGTTCGGCGCCATCGTTCGGTTCAAGCTCTAGGCCGCGCCGCGCGAGGAGAACGGCCCATGCTCAAGATGTCAGCGACGGTTCTCTGCGCGCTTTCGCTGCTGGCGGTATCCGCTCTTTCGCAGGAGGCGCCGGCGCCTCCTGCGGCTGAGCGGGTGACGGCGCTCCTCATCATCGATATCCAGGACTTCTATTTCGCCGGCGGCGCCGTGCCCCTCGTGAATCCCGAGGCGGCGAGCCTCAAGGCGGCGAAGCTGCTCGAGAGATTCCGCGCGGAGGGCCGTCCCGTCATTCACGTCGGTCACAACGCCAAGAAGGGAATGGAGTTTCGCGACGTCGTGGCGCCGCGGGAAGGCGAGAAGATCTTCTTCAAGGACGAGGTGAGCGCGTTCAACGGCACGGGCTTGCTCGCGTACCTCAAGGAGCGGAATGTGCAGCGTCTCGTGATCGCCGGGATGCAGACGCACATGTGCGTCGAGGCCGCGGTGCGGGCCGCCTCCGACCTCGGCTTCGAGTGCATTCTCGTCGAAGACGCCTGCGCCACGAGAGATCTGAAATACGGCGGCCGCGTGGTGAGCGCCGCCGATGTCCACGCCGCCACGCTCGCCACCCTCGACCGCACCTATGCGACGGTGGTCGACACCGAGACGTATCTGGCGACCGACTGAGCCACGCCCCCATCTTGCATATTGATTGCGATCCGGGATTCCACTATCATTATGGTAACGGGGCCATAACATGGCGGGGGGCTCGTATCTCGCACTGCTATCAGCTTCAAATCTCGGGTGTTCGGGTGTGACGGCTCCGCGACCGGAGGGTTCGCCATGAGCAATCGCTTGCGGCTCCTCGGCATGATCGTCGTTCTCTCGTTTGCTTCCCTTTTCCCATGTTCTCTCCATGCGCAGTGGATCGAAGGCGGCACGGTCCCGGTCTGCGTCGCTCCCGGCACCCAGACGCAGCCCGCCGCGGCGCCCGACGGAATCGGCGGCGTGGTCATCGCCTGGTTGGATTGCAGGGACGGGTGCAATTCGATCTACGCGCAGCGGCTCGATGCGCTCGGGCTTCCCCGGTGGAGTGTGAATGGCGTGCGCGTGAGCGGCTACTCGGCCGACAAGCAGAACGTCGTCATCGCCCCGGACGGCGCAGGCGGGGCCATCGTCGCGTGGGTTCAGTCGGGCCCCGATCTCGCCGGCAAGACGAGCCGCAATGTCTATGCGCAGCGGATCGACGTCTCGGGCGCTGTCGCATGGGATACGGCCGGGGTCGTTCTCTGCCGTGCTGCATGGGATCAGTACGGTCTCATGATTGTGACCGACGGCTCGGGGGGAGCGATCGCCGCGTGGAACGACCGCAGACGAACCTACTACGTGCCGCCCAATATGCCCGACGTTTATATGGATGTCTATGCACAGAGGGTAGACAGCACGGGCGCCCTCCTTTGGGGGTCATCCGGCAGGGGCGTCGCCGGCGGGGTCCCTGTGTGCTATTTGAAGGACATGATACCCGATGGCAACGGCGGAGCGATCGTCGCCTTTCAGAATGTGTTGTCTTCCCCGAACTCAGGATACGGCAATATGCACGTGCGACGGCTCGGCCCCGG
>JBFYZJ010000205.1:0-3895 GCA_041309565.1 Candidatus Krumholzibacteriota bacterium | reverse complement strand
AGCCTCGGCGGCGAGGCGATGATCAGGAGCTGGCGGCGGATCGAGCGCTCCGCGCGCGAGGACGTCGCCTGGAGCGATCCCGAAGGCGCCGCCCTCGAGCTCATTCTGGACGAGACGCCCTTCTACGCCACGTCCGGCGGGCAGGTCGCCGACGACGGATACGTCGAGATCGCCGGCACGCCCCTCCCGATCAGGGACGTTTTCAAGCGCGGGGGGGAGATCGTGCACCTCGTCGAAGCCCCGTGGCGCGAGGAGGACGCGCGGCACAAGCTCGTCTCCTCGCAGCGCGTCCGCGTGCAGGTGGACGACGAGCGGCGGCTCGCGATCGCGCGCAATCACACGGCGACGCACCTGCTCCACGCCGCGCTCCGCGAGATCGTCGGTCGCCACGTGGCGCAGGCGGGCTCCCTCGTCGACGCCGAGCGGCTCAGGTTCGATTTCAATCATTTTCAGGCGGTGCCGCGGGAGGCGCTCCGCGCCATCGAGGATCGCGTGAACGGGTGGGTGCGCGACTGCATGGCGGTGCGCACCGAATGGATGAAGTATCAGGAGGCGGTGGACCGGGGCGTGACCGCCCTCTTCGGCGAGAAATACGGCGCGGATGTGCGCGTCGTGCGGATCGACGACGTCTCCGCCGAGCTGTGCGGCGGGACGCATCTCTTCAACACGGGCCAGATCGGGCTCTTTCTCATCTCGTCGGAGAGCGGGGTCGCGGCCGGCGTTCGCCGGATCGAGGCCGTGACGGGGGCGGGCGCCCTCGAGCACGTGCACGCGCTCTTCGGGGCATCGGACGAGCTCGCCGAGATGCTGCGGGTTTCGCGCGGCGAAGCGGTCGGACGGGTGCGGGCCCTCGTCGCCGATATGGACGCGCTCCGCAAGGAGCTCAGGCGCGCCGAGAGCGGAGAGGCGGCGCAGGAGCTCGACCGGATCATCAAGAGCGCCGTCCGCGTCGACGGCGTGCTGGTCGCCTGCGGGCGTCTCGCCGTGAACGACATGGGCGCCCTGCGGAATCAGGCGGACGTGTTCCGGAGCAAAGTGGCGGACGGGATCGCGGTGTTGTCCGCCGAGCTCAACGAGAAGATGCAGTTCATCGTCGCGGTGAGCGACGCGCTCGTCGAGGCCCGCGGGATCGGCGCCGACGCGCTCGTGAAGGAGCTCGGGCCCGTCGCCGGAGGAGGCGGGGGGGGCAAGAAGCACCTCGCCCAGCTCGGCACGAAGGATCTCGCGAGCGAGGCGAAGGTGTTCGAGGCGCTTCCCGGTATTGTGAAAAAGCTCATTTCGCGCTAGACTCCCGTGGGACGATTTAACCGGTGGAGTGACGGTATGAAATCATGTGCAGCGTCCGTTCTGGCCGCGTGTCTCGCGATCGCGCTCGCGGCGTCTCTCGAACCGGCGCCCGCGGCCGCGCAGGGGCGCGCATCGAGGCGCGTAACGAGCCTGGACACCGAGAAGAAGCCATTCGGCGAGGCCGCCTCTCAGGAAGAGGGGGGAACGGCTCCATCGGCCCGCGCGGAGGCGCCGCCGGCGCTCGAGCAGGCGATCGATCCGGACAGCTACGTGCTCGGGCCGTATGACCGGCTCGCCATGACGATCATGGGACCGGAACCGCGCACAACCACGCTCACGGTGCTGCCCGAAGGGTATGTGCTCGTGCCCGGAATCGGCGCGATCCGGGCGGACGGGCTCACCCTCACCGAGTTCCGTCGCTCGCTCGCCGCCGAGGTCGACCGGGTATTTCGAAACATCGAGCTCTACTGTTACCTCGATACGCCCGCGCAGTTCAGGGTCTTCGTCACGGGGGAGGTCGGGAGCCCCGGCGTCGTTCTCGTCTCGGGCATCGAGCGGGTCGTCGACGCGCTCGACAAGGCGGGAAGCGTCACGGCGCGCGGCTCCCTGCGGAGCATCGCGCTCGAGCGCGGGGGCGCGACCGTTCGAGTCGATCTGCTCAGGTTCCTCGCGCAGGGAAACCTCGAGGGGAATCCCTTCCTCAGGAGCGGCGACCGTATTCACGTGCCGGCCGCCGGGTGGCGGGCCGTCGTGTCCGGGCGCGTGAACAAGCAGAGCGAATACGAGATCTTCGAGGGAGAGACGATATCGGATCTCATCGCGCTCGCCGGCGGATTTGCAACCGACGCGATCGGCGACAGCGTGCTCCTGAAGCGGGTCGGTCCGGGAGGCGAGGTGACGACGAGCGTCGTCGCGAAGGCCCGGTTCGACCTGCCGCTCGCCAACGGGGACGAGATCGGCGTGTACGACGCGTTGAAGGGCCGCCGCCACGTGACGGTGGCCGGAGCGATGTTCCGGACGGGGCAGTTCGAGCTTGGGCAGGGAGAGGGGATAGCGAGCCTCCTCGTCCGCGCCGGCGGCTTCAGGGAGAACGCCGATCTTTCGGCCGCGTACGTCGCGCGGAAGGGCGGCTCCGTCCTGAAGGTCGATCTCCGGGAGTATCTTTCCCCGAATCCGTCGAAGGATCTGGCGCTCGAGAACGGCGACGCCCTCACCGTGCCCGAGATCGCGACGAAGATCGCCGTGGGCGGCTTGGTGAACGAGCCGGGAGAGTTCCCGTACAGCAGCGATCTCACCGTCGTGCAGTACATCGGTCTCGCCGGCGGGCCGTCGCAGGACGGCGGCGTGAGACGGGTCATCGTCTTCTCGGCGGACGGGAGCTCGCGGCGCGCCGACGCCGACGAGCGTCTCAACCGCGGCGACGTCATCGTCGTGCAGAAGTCGGGATACGCGATCTTCCGCGACCTCTTCGACGGCATGCTGAAGGTCGGGGCGCTCGTCGTATCGATCCTCATCCTCAGCGAATAGGGGAGGCCATGGCTGCGGCGCAACGGCATCTCAAACAGGTTTGCTCGGAGCTCGAGGCGCTCAGGGCGCTCCTCGAGCGCTTCCCCGAGGCGGAGGCCGCGAAGATCGTGACGATGGCCGAGGCGATCGCCGCCGCTCTCGCCGCGGGACACACCGTCTTCACCTGCGGCAACGGCGGCTCCGCCGCCGACGCCCAGCACATCGCGGGGGAGCTCGTCGGGCGCTTCCGGCACAAGAAGCGCGGGTACAACGCGCACGCGCTCACGACGAACAGCTCCGTCGTTACGTCGATCGCCAACGATTTCTCGTTCGACGAGATATTCTCCCGCCAGATCGAGAGCATGGCGCGTCCCGGGGACGTGCTGCTGGCGCTCTCGACGAGCGGCGGCTCGCCGAACGTCGTCCGGGCCGTCGAGGCCGCCCGGAAGCTCGGCGCACGCGCGTTCGCGTTCTCGGGGAAGGGGGGCGGCCGCCTCGCCGAAGCCGCGGAGCTCGCCGTCGTGGTTCCCCATGAGGATTTCGCGCGCATCCAGGAACTCCACATCACGCTCGGCCACATCCTGTGCGGCCTCGTCGAGGAGATCATCCTGCCTTCCGCTCCGAAGCCGTAGAATCGAGCAAGGAGCCGGCGTTGAAGAAGATTCTGTTCGTCTGCGAGAACGACGCGACAAACCAGAGCACGAAGCATCGCGTGCTCGACGTGATCGCGCACCTGAAGATCGCCGATTACCGTCTCTATTGCGGCGGGCCGGTGCGGATCGGCGGGAGCAGGGTCATGATGATCTCCCCCGCCGATTACGGGCGGATCTCGCGGGATCTCCGCGGGGCGGACCTCCTGTTCGTTCAGCGGGCGAGCTGCGCCGGCACGTATCTGGTGTGCCGCTTCGCCCGGCGGCTCGGAAAGGAAATTGTGTTCGACGTCGACGACGCGGTGTTCACGAAGCGCCTGTTCGGAATGAAGAATCCGCTCTACGCGTGCTTCGACGCGATCGCGCGGATGGCGGACCGGGTCTTCGCGGGGAGCAGATACATCGAGGAGTACGCGCGTCGCCTGAACGAGCGCACGCTCCTCGTGCCGACC
>JBFYZJ010000204.1:0-4645 GCA_041309565.1 Candidatus Krumholzibacteriota bacterium | reverse complement strand
CTGGCTTTCGGTGGAGGGGGAGGAGGACGTCGTTCTTATGCACGCGGTTCAGCCGAATCCCGTGATGTCGGGATTCCGTGCGGCATCCTTCTGCGTGAACCTCTCGCGCGGCGTCGATATCGGGATTTCCCTGTACAACCTCGAAGGCGAGCTCATCGGGGCCGGATTCGCGGGCTCCCGGTGGGGGGATCCGCTCAGAGCCGGCATGAACTGCCTTCGCATGGATGCTCTCTTCCCGAGCGTCAGCCGGCTCGCGTCGGGAATATACTTCTACCGCCTCGTCGTGTACGAGGGAAGCGCGGCGGGCGCGAGCTACGCGGGCCGTTTCGCGGTTCAGGAGTGAGGTGACCGTCCCATGCCCTTCGATTTTAGGAAGCAGACACGCCGCCGGAGATTCGGTTCATCGGCGGGAGACCGGCTCGCGCGGTCCAAGGAGTATTATTACTCCTTATTCACCACCCTCGGCGTGAAAATTGTGCTTTTTTTCTTTCTCTGGATGCTGTTCGGATCGGCGGTTCGCGTCATGCGAAAGGGCTTCAAGAACGTATCGGACAGCTGGAAATTCGCGCTGCCCGCCGCCATCGCGTTCATCGCCCTGATGATAGGATATCATATTTATAAAAATATCAGAGAGATACGACGATTGGGCAGGGAACTCGACGAGGAGAGAACGAAGAGCCGCGGCGCCTGACACCGGAATCCCCCCTTTTTCCGCCAGCCATTTGAGTGTATCTCGTTTCGTGGCATACATATTGCGTATCCCGTGGCGGTCCCGAACGAAACCGGATGGTCATGGTTCGAACCTGCGACGAAAAAGACATCCTCTTCAAGACCTTTGCCGAGATCACCAGCCTGATGAGCTCCGGCAAGGATAACCGCATCATTCTGCAGAAAATCATCGAGAATGCCTTGAGCATCCTGCCGTCGCGGAAGGTCTATCTCATCTTCCTGGACAACCAACGCATCGTGAAATACACGGGAACGCTGAGGGACCGGGGCAGGCGGATCGCCGTCGAGGACCTGCCGGCATCGGCGGGCATCGTGAACTGGCTTCAGCGCGAGTACGATTCGGTGAAGAGCGCGGAGCGGGTTCTGTCGCTCGACCTGTCGATCCTCGCGACGGAATTCCTCCGCGACGATGATTCCTCCAGCACCGTCGTGTCGGCGCCGCTCATCGCCAAGAACTCGCTGTTCGGCGTCATCATCGCCATCAACGACAAGGATCGACGACCGTTCACCGAAGACGACGTTCATCTGCTCACGGTCATGGCGAACCAGGCTGCGATCGCCTTCGAGAACTACATACTCTACAAGAAGCTCGAGGTCGAATCGATCACCGACGGGCTCACGGGGATCTACAACTACCGGTTCCTCATCCGCTCGATCAAGATCGAGACGAAACGGGCGAAGAGGTTCGCGTACGCATGCGCCTTCGTCATGATCGATGTCGACAACCTCAAGGAGTACAACGATCGCCACGGGCATCTCTCGGGCTCTCGCGCGCTGCGTGACATCGCCCAGGTGATAACGAAGAACTGCCGCGAAATCGATCTCGTGGCGAAATACGGCGGCGACGAATTCGCGCTGCTGCTCCCGCATACGGGGCTCGAGGGGGCGCTCCGGCTCGGGGAGCGCATGCTGAAGGCGATACGCCATTTCAAGTTCGACGGCGTGACGCCGGGGCTGCTCACGTGCAGCATGGGAATCGCCGTGTATCCCGACGACGCCCGCACGGTCGAGACGCTCATCGAGCGGGCGGACGCGGCTTTGTACCTCGCGAAATCGCGGGGAAAGAACAGCGTCATGAGCTACCGCGAGCTCGATCAGACGGCGCCGGCATGATGTGTTGAACCCGGCCCCGATGCGGTGTATCATCGGGGCGTCGCGGGGGAACAGTAACCGCACGGATTTCGGAGGATATATGGCTCGCTATCTGGTAACTGGTGGAGCGGGATTCATCGGATCGAACATCGCCGAGGCGCTCGTCAAGCGCGGAGCGCAGGTCGTCGTGCTCGACAACCTCTCGACCGGGTTCGAGAAGAACATTGCGCACCTGCGGAACGAGATCACGTTCGTCAAGGGAGACATCAGGGACGCGGAAACGGTCCGCGAAGCGCTCGCGGGCGTCGAGTACGTGTTCCACGAAGCGGCGCTCGCCTCGGTGCCCCGGAGCATCGAGGATCCGGTTCTCGTGACCGACGTGAACGTCCGCGGCACGATCGTCATGCTCGAGGAGTCCCGGCGCGCCGGCGTGAAGCGCTTCGTGTACGCCGCTTCATCGTCCGCGTATGGGGACACGGAAACGCTCCCGAAAATCGAGACCATGGCGCCGAAGCCGCTCTCGCCGTACGCGGCGAGCAAGCTCATGGGGGAATACTACTGCGCCGTGTACGCCCACGTGTACGGCCTTTCGACGCTTTCGCTCCGCTACTTCAATATCTTCGGCCCGCGCCAGGATCCGAAGAGCCAGTATTCCGCCGTCATCCCGATCTTCGTTTCCCATCTGCTGGCGGGTACGCCGCCGACCGTCTTCGGGGACGGCGAACAGAGCAGGGATTTCACCTACGTGGAGAACGTCGTCGAGGCGAACATCGCGGCGTCGCACTGCGAGGGGGCGCGCGGGCAGACGGTCAACATCGCGTGCGGCGGCCATTACACGCTGAACGAGCTGTACGCTCAGATGCAGCGCATCATCGGCTCATCGGTCGCGCCGCGGTATGCCGAGTCGAGGGCCGGCGACGTCCGGCACTCCCACGCGGATATTTCGGCGGCGGCGGCGCTCATCGGCTACCGTGTCGCGGTTCCGTTCGAAGAGGGACTCGCACGGACGATCGCCTGGTACCGCGAGGCCCGGGCGTAGGTGCCGGGAGGCGTTTTTGCTTTACAGGCCGCTCCGCGAGACGATAGGATATCAACGGAACATTCGAAAGGCGGCACCCGAATTGAGACGTACATACGTATACGCATTCGCGGCGACGGCGCTCGCCGCAGTCCTTTTCGCGGCGGCGCTCCCCGCGCAGGAGGTTCGGCTGCGGAGAGGCGACACCATCAAGCTCGAGGTCCCGCAGCGCGAGGATCTCGGGAGGCTGCTCGTCGTCGACGCGAAGGGGGACGTGACGCTGCCGATCGTCGGAGCGATCCGCGTCGAAGGGCTCACCATCGAGGAGGCGCGCGGCGCGATGCTCCGCTCCCTGCAGGATATTTATCCGAGCATCCAGAGCGTCTCGATCTCGCTCCAAGGAGCGGATGCCCGCAGGGTCATCTACGTGCAGGGACAGGTGGCCCACCCCGGGAAATACGAGCTCGGCGGCACGCCCTCGATATGGGACGCGATCAAGGAGGCAGGGGGAGCGACGGCGGCCGCGTCCCTCGACGCGGTCCGGATCGTGAGAGCCTCGCAGGAGGGAAGCACGACTTCCATCGTGAACTTGCAGCAGGCGCTCGATTCGGGGAATCTCGGCGCGCTGCCGCTGCTTCAGCCGGGAGACGCGGTTATCGTGCCGGAGCGGGCGGCGCCGTTCACGGGCTCGGGAGCGGTGAACGTCTTCGGTGCGGTGCTGCGCCCCGCGTCGTATTCGCTGACGCAGGACAAGCGCCTCATCGACGCGATGCTCGCGGCGGGCGGGCCGATTGAAAACGCGCGCTTGAACAAGGTGAACATCGTTCGCCCGTCGGTCGGCGGGGGCGTCACCACGATCACGGTCGATTTCGAACAATTCCTCGAGATCGGAGATATGCGGCACAACCCGCCCATCTTCCCGAACGACACGGTGAGCGTGCCGCGGGCCAGCAGGTTCTGGGCGACGATCACGAATCCGACCTTTCTGCTCGCGATCATTTCGACGTCGGCGACCATCGCGGCGCTCGTCGTTTACGGCGATTGAAGGGGGATCCACGTGGAGAATGTCAGGAAGATGACCCCCGGGGAAGAAGAGAGCAGGATCAACCTCCACGCCTACTGGAAGGTGTTCTGGCGGAAAAAATTCTATCTCATCATCCCGCTCGCGCTCTCCGCGGTCATCGCCGTCGTCGGCGTCCGCCGCCTGACGCCCATCTACGAATCGCGCACGCTCCTCTCGATGGAGACGAGCGGCATTCTCTCGCCCACCCTCGAGCGATACGTTCCCTCGGCGGAGAACCGAAGCCATTCGCGGAATCAGGAGCTCCGGACCATCATCGAAACGCGGGTGACGAGCAACGATTTTCTCCGGGCGGTCGTCGAGGATCTCGAGCTCCAGAAGAACGAGCAGGTGCGCCGGAATATCGAGCGATCGCTGCGCGGCAGGCAGGGCTCTCTGCCCCTCGACGATCTCGTCATGCGCCACCTCGTCAACCTGCTCGAAAAGAAGATCGAGGTTTCGAGCCCCATGCCGGGCTTCTTTTCGATCGGAGTCTACGATACGGACGCGGGAACCGCGTACCGGCTCGCCGACCGCATCGCGGAGCTCTTCGTGAGCGCGTCGCGGCAGGATCAGATCCGCGGCGCGCGCCAGGCCGGCGCGTTCAGCGACGAGCAGCTGGCGATCTACAAGGAGAAGCTCGAGTCGTCCGAGAAGGAGCTCGCCCGCGTCAGGCAGGAGATGTCGTCGAGCGACGTCGAGAACAATCCGGTCAATTCGGCGAATGTGAATTTCGCACGAACGCT
>JBFYZJ010000203.1:0-4173 GCA_041309565.1 Candidatus Krumholzibacteriota bacterium | reverse complement strand
CGTCTGCGTCCTCGGCATCGGCACCGCGGCGATCCAGTGGTTCTCGCGCGACCTCCCCTCGATGGAGCGTCTCGAAATGATCGAGCCCGCGCTCAAGACGCGGATTCTCGCCCGTGATTCGACCGTCGTCAAGGAGCTCTACGAACAGAACCGCGTCTACGTGCCGCTCGACGAGATCCCGGTACTCGTGCAGAAAACCTTTCTCGCCGTCGAGGATCGCCGCTTCTACCAGCACAGCGGCATCGACATGCAGCGGCTCTTCGTGACGATCTGGAAGGACCTCATCCATTGGAGCCGGGCGCAGGGGGCGAGCACGATCACCCAGCAGATATCGACCGATCTCTTCCTCAACAAAAAGGAACAGACCTTTTCCCGCAAGATCAGAGAAGCGCTCCTCGCCTTCAAGATCGAGCGCACATACTCGAAGGACGAGATCCTCGAGATGTATCTCAACCAGATCTACTTCGGCGAGGGAACGTACGGGATCGAAGCGGCGTCGATGAAGTTCTTCGGAAAATCGGTCCGCGACATCGGATTCAACCAGATGGCGCTGCTGGCGGGGCTCCCGAAGAATCCCGGCGGGTACAACCCGTTCGCCAATCCGGAGCGCGCGGTCAAGCGCGTGAGCCTCGTGCTCGGCGCGATGGAGGAGTTCGGGGTCATCACCGAGGCGCAGCGCGACTCGCTGCGCGAGTGCTCGCTCGATCTCGTCAAGAAGGTCGCGGACAACCAGGATTTCGCGGGATACTTCGCCGAGCACATCAGGATTATCCTCGAGGAGAAATTCGGAGCCCGTTCCGTCTATCGCGACGGGTACACCGTCTACACGACCATCGACGCGAAGCTGCAGCGCGCGGCGGAGAAGAACCTCGAGCGCTGGTTGGGGGAGATCGAGGCCGCGTACGGCCTCAAGCTCAGTCGCGCGCGGTACGAGGCCGCCGCGGCCCGGGGGGAGAAGCTCGCTCCCGAGTATCTGCAGGGAGCGCTCGTGGCGATCGATCCGCGCACCGGGCACGTCCTCGCCATGATCGGCGGGCGGGATTTCCGCGAGACCCAGTACAACCGCGCGATCCAGGCGCCCCGGCAGCCGGGCTCGGCCTTCAAGACGTTCGTCTACGTCTCGGCGCTCGAGAACGGGTACAACCCGTCGGATGTCATCCTCGACACGCCCCTCGTCGTCGAGCTGCCGAACGGCGACGTCTACAAGCCGCGCAACTACGACCGGAAATTCCACGGAGCGATCTCGCTGCGCGAGGCCCTCTCGCGATCGATCAACATCCCCTCCATCAAGCTCATCCAGGCGCTCGGCCCTCCCTCGGTCATCGGCGTGGCCAAGCGGATGGGGATCAAGGGCCGCCTGCAGAACGTGCTGTCGCTCGCGCTCGGCGCGAGCGAGGTGACGCTCCTCGATCTGACGTCCGCGTACGGCGTGCTCGCGGCCGAGGGCATGCGAGCCGAGCCGATGACGATCCTGCGCATCGAGGACCGGAACGGCAACATGGTGGAGGAGTTTCGCGAGTTCCACGAGGAGGCGCTCCCGCCGGACGTGTCGTACATGATCACCGACATGCTCACGAGCGTAATCGACGAGGTCAACGGCACCGCGTGGGCCGTGCGCAACTACGGTCTCGACATCCCCCTCGCCGGAAAAACGGGCACGACCGACGAGTACACCGACGCATGGTTCGTCGGCTACACGCCGGAGATCGTGATCGGGATCTGGACGGGCTACGACGAGCGCAAGAGCATCGGGGACGGCATGACGGGCGCCCGGGTGGCGCTCCCGATCTGGATCGAGACGATGAAGGCGGCGTACCCGGGCAACCGGGGCCCCGACTTCAACCGCCCTCCCAACATCATCGAGGAGCTCGTCTGCGGGGAATCGGGGCTCCTGAGCACCCCGTACTGCCCGAAGCTCTCGCGCGAGATCTTCATCGAGGGAAACGAGCCGACGCGCCAGTGCGACATGCACCGGGTGAGCTCGTACGACCTGCTGGACAAGGACAAGGATTTCCGGGACATCGACAAGGAAGCCTCACGGGACAAGATCGTGCCGCACTGAGGCGCCGCGCCCCTTCACCGGAGCCGCTTCCACTCCTCCATGATGGCGACGCTCGCGCTCGTGCCGATCCTCGTGGCGCCCGCCTCGACGAGCTCGAGGGCGAACGCGGCCGTGCGGATGCCGGCGGAGGCCTTCACGCCGAATCCGGGGCCGACGGCCTCCCGCATGATTCTCACGTCTCCGACGTTCGCGCCCGGGGGGCCGAAGCCGGTCGACGTCTTGACGAACGCCGCGCCCGCCGCCTTCACGATCCGGCAGGCGGCCGCCTTCTCCTCGTCGGTGAGGAGCGCGGCCTCGATGATCACCTTCACGAGGGCCCCCGGGCCGCACGCCTCCACGACGCCGGCGATGTCGTCGCGCACGACGTCGACGGCTCCCGACTTCAGCGCGCCGACGTTCATCACCATGTCGATCTCGTGCGCTCCCGCCGCGACGGCGCGCCGGGCCTCGAACGCCTTGACCGCCGCGTCGACGGCGCCGAGCGGAAAGCCCGCGATGGAGCAGACCTTGACGTTCGTGCCGGCGAGCTCCCGCGCGACGAGCGGAACCCAGTGCGTGTTGACGCACGCCGAGAAGAAATCGTGTTCGACCGCCTCCCGCGCGAGGCGAACGATATCCGCCTCGGACGCCTCGGGCTTGAGAATCGTGTGATCGATCAGCCTGTTGAGCTTGAGTCCGTCCACCGGAATCCTCCCTTGTCCTGCCGTGCCGTCATCGAACGAGCGAATCGAGAAAGCTCTCCCCCGTTCCCCCCTCGATCCCGAAGAACTCCGCGAGCGTCGCGGCGAGATCGCTGAACGATTCCCGCGTGCCGAGAGAGCCGCCTCCCGCCGATCCGGCGATCCCCGCCAGCACCGGCACGTATTCTCTCGTGTGATCCGATCCCCGCATCGTCGGGTCGCACCCGTGGTCGCTCGTGACGGCGAACAGCGTGCCGGGCGCCAGCAGCCCGATGAACCGGCCGAGCCACGCGTCGAAACGCTCGAGCCCGCGCGCGTAGCCGGCGGCGTCGCGGCGGTGCCCCCACTCCGTGTCGAATTCGATGAGGTTGACGAAGAGGAACGAGAAGGGTTCGCCGCGTTTCAGAATCCGCTCGGCGGCCCGCATCGCCGCGTCGTTCCCCGCCGCCGGAAGCCATCTCGAGATGCCGCGCCCCGCGAAGAGATCGTGGATCTTGCCCACGGTCACGACATCCCTCCCGCTCGCCGCAAGACGGTCGAGGAGGGTCGGACGGGGCGGCGGCAGGGAAAAATCGCGGCGGCGCTTCGTTCTCGCGAACCGCCCCGGAGCGCCGTCGAACGGGCGCGCGATGACGCGGGCGACGTGGTGCGGCGGGACGAGGATCTTCCGGGCCGCGCGGCACATCCGGTAGAGATCGCGGACGGGGACCACGTCCTCGTGCGCCGCGACCTGAAATACGCTGTCCGCCGACGTGTAAACGATGGGACGCCCCGTGCGGACGTGCTCCGCGCCGAGCTCCTCGATGACGGCGGTTCCCGAAGCGGGCTTGTTCCCGAGCACGGAGCGGCCGATCGAGCGCTCGAAGGGCTCGACGATCTCGCGGGGAAATCCTTCCGGGTAGGTCGGGAACGGCGCGTCGAGGGGACAGCCCATGAGCTCCCAGTGCCCCGTGGTCGAGTCCTTGCCCGGCGATCGCTCCCCCATGCGCCCCCACGATGCCGCGGGGCTTCGAGCAGCGGGAACCCCCTCGATCGAGGCGATGTTGCCGAGCCCGAGCCTCTCGAGCGTCTCGAGCCGCAATCCGCCGGCGGCGCGCGCCGCCGAGCCGAGGGAGTCCGCCCCGTCGTCGCCGTACCGCGCTGCGTCGGGCAAGGCTCCGACGCCCACGCCATCGATCACTATGGTCACGGCTTGCCGTCGATGCACGAGAGCCGGCCTCTCAGGGCGCCTCGCGGACGCCGAGCAGGGTCTTGAGGCTCTCGATCCGTCCGCTCCGGATATAGACGCGCGCGACGCGCTTGCTGATGCGGCAGAGAACCTCGTAGTTGAGCGTTTCGTCCCAGCGCGCGACGTCGTCGGCCGTGATCTCCTCGTTCCCCTGCCGGCCGAAAATCACGACCTCCTCCCCCACCGAGGCATCGGGAAACGCG
>JBFYZJ010000202.1:0-4997 GCA_041309565.1 Candidatus Krumholzibacteriota bacterium | reverse complement strand
CGAAGCGGCGCTCATGTATTCCATTGTCAATGATGAGCCGGAGCCGCTTCAGAGGCATCTCCCCAATGCACCGGAGGAGTTGGTCCGGATCGTCGATCGACTGCTGCGGAAAAACGCCGATGAGAGATACCAAAGTGCCCGCGAGGTCGCCGTCGACTTGCGTCGCTTTTCCGCTCAGGTGTTCGAAAGCTCCGAGTTCCTCCCGCAGCTCCGAAGAACGCATCTCGCGGCGAAACGATCCGGATCGAAAACCCTACGGTGGATATGGGGCGGCGCCATGGTTGTGGTTGTGGTCGGGATCGTGGCGTCTCTTCTTCTGCTGCCGCGGAGGGACGCGATTCGGCTCAATCCCAAGAGGAGCCTTCGCATCTTGGAGATTCCTGCCTCAGTTGTTAGCTATCCCGCCTTATCGAGGGACGGAAACTGGCTCGCCTATTCAACGATAGACGAGGATCTGCGCTCGGACATCTATGTTTTCCACATAGCTACCGAGGAGCCTTTCAGAGTCACGAACGAGAAGAATGCCAGAATCTTCGGCACGGACATTTCGCCGGACATGAGCCAGATCGTGTATGGCTGTCAAAGGGCGGACTCGCTCCCCCAGGAAATACGGCTCGTCTCTTTCCATGGAGGCATCAGCCGACCCTTGGCTGAGTTCGGGATTCTTCCGCGCTGGACCCCGAATGGCGATCGGGTCAGCTACGTTCATCTCGAGAGCTCATTGAGGTTCGAGATTTGGGGCGTCAATCCGGATGGGACCGATAACCGGCTCGAGTTCGCGGACAGCCTGACGAAGATCCAATCAGGAACGCCGTTGACGTTCTTCTGGTCTCCCGATGGAGCGTCGATAGCATGGGTTCGCAACTTCCCTCAGGGATGCGGAGAGGTTATGGTCCACGATTTCAAGCGGGGCACCGAGCGGCAATTGACCGCCGAGGGCAGGCGAATGGGAAACCTCATTTGGACCTCGAATGACCGAATCATCTTCTCCATGAACAAATCGGAAAACATGGATCTGTGGGCAATGACACCCGGCGGAAAGGGACTTCTTCAGATTACCCAGGGGGTAGCTCCCATTTTATTCCTCGCAGCTTCGAACGGTTGCGGAAGGCTCGTATATGACCAGAGCGCCGATGTCACGAACCTCTGGACCGCCGATCTGAATGGCGGAAACGAGACGCAGGTTACGTTTGATGACGTTCGAGTTGATTACGCGACGTTTTCCCCAGACAAGAAACACATCATGGCGATCATGGGGGATGTCGATTGGTCGAAGCCCGAGAGGCACCTTTTCGTCATGGATCCGTCCGGCAAGAACAGGCGGAGATTGACCTCGGGTCTACAGGTGGTCGAGACCTGCCGCTGGTCTCCTGACGGTAACTGGCTCGCCTATTCGGCCCATGGAACGCACGAGACGCAGGATTCAGCCAAGGTGTATCTGATACGACCATTCGATCCCGGCGCTCCCCAGTACATCGCGAAAGGGATCTTCACCGTATGGGTCAGCTCGGATGAACTCATAATACCCTCTACGTTTCGTAGGAGTATTCAATACTCCGTCCGGACCGGCGAGTCGAGACAGATCCCATCCGAGGACTCAACCGGCGTGATTCCGATGCCGGGCAAGAACTATCTCATTAAAGCCGATCGACGGAAGGGCCGCGAGGGCATTTGGACGGTGCCGATGGACGCGAATGGAAAGGATTCGAGTGTCCCGAAAAAGGTCGGGCCGGGGGATTTGTTGAGCGTATCCGCTCCGGATTTGAGCTTTGCCTTGTATGAAAAAGCGGGCGACATAATAAAGATGAGCCTTCCGAGCGGCAAAGCCGAAATCGTGGGCCACCTCCGTCCGGGTAATCGCGCGATCACGGACGTGAGCGCTGATGGAAAACAACTCCTCGTCATCAAGGGATATGCGCGATCGCGCTTCGTCATGGTCGAGAATCTGTTTCCGTGAGTGATAGGGAGCGGTTTCCTTGATCGGAAAGGCAGTATGGAGCAGAACAGTGCTTCGGGATATCGTCCGTCGGCGCCGGAGGCGATAGAACCTCTATCCATCGAACGGGCGGTCTGAGTTTCGGAGCTGAACAAGAGCGGAGGCGCATCAGGGACGGCATCTCACGAGCGGGACAGGGAGAAGGGAGAGAGGTGTCACACGATATCGCGGGCAGGGAATTTCTCAAGGATACCGTCAGGATGCAGATCGACTTCTCGATGACCGATCAGAGCCGGGGCGTGCCGCCGCCGCCCCTGCAGAAATCCGTGCCGGGCGCGGCGAGGATTGTTGATCTCCCCGCGCCCGAGCGCGGCTTGCCGCGCGCCGATCTGGCCGCGGCGATTGCGCACAGAGAATCGAGACGGGTCTTTGCGCGCGAGACGCTCTCTCTCGAGGATCTGTCCTTCCTGCTCTGGGCGACACAGGGAATCCGGGGCGCGCCCGTTGCTGGGCATGCTCTGAGAAACGTCCCCTCGGCGGGATGCAGGCATAGCTTCGAGACATACCTGGCGGTGTTCAGGGTGGCCGGTCTGGAGACGGGCATATACCGGTATCTTTTTCTCACGAACCAGCTCCTCCTCGTGAGCCGGCCGGAACGGATCGCGGAGAAGACCGTTCGAGCCGCCCTCGGCCAGAGTCTTGCGGGCGGCTCGGCCGTCACGTTCATCTGGACGACGATTCCGTATCGCATGGAATGGCGCTACGGCCGGGCGTCGTACAAGGTGATAGCGCTGGATGCCGGACACGTCTGCCAGAACCTCTACCTCGCGTGCGAGGCCGTAGGGTGCGGGACGTGCGCCATCGCCGCCTATGACCAGAAGCTGATGGATGAATTGGTCGGGGCCGACGGCAGCGACGAGTTCGTCGTCTACGCCGCCCCGGTGGGCAAAGTGAGCCGTTAGAATCGGCATGGTACGCCGCGAATCTCGATACGCATGAATCTTGAGCGAAACAATCTCTCGGGAGCGGGTTCCACATACCTGCGTCAGCATGCCGCCAATCCCATCCACTGGCAGGAGTGGGGGCCGGACATCCAGGCGAATGCCCGCAGTCTGCGGAGGCCGCTCTTCGTGTCGGTCGGCTACTCGTCGTGCCACTGGTGTCACGTCATGGCGGCGGAAGCGTT
Organism: Candidatus Krumholzibacteriota bacterium; assembly: GCA_041309565.1. Lineage (GTDB taxonomy): Bacteria > Krumholzibacteriota > Krumholzibacteriia > Krumholzibacteriales > Krumholzibacteriaceae > SSS58A. The sequence continues at coordinate 1,875 of JBFYZJ010000202.1, read as the reverse complement.
CTCCGACGCCGATACCGCGGCATTCTTGAATCGACACTTCATCTGCATAAAGGTCGACCGGGAAGAGCGACCGGACATCGATCAGTACCTGATGGGATTCCTGGTGGAGCGCACGGGGAGCGGCGGCTGGCCCTTGAACGTCTTCCTCACCCATGATATGACGCCGGTGTACGGCCTCACCTACGCGCCGTGCGCGCGCGACCGCGGGATGGCGACGTTGCTGGAGATAGCCGAGGCGGTGCAGGCGTTCCTCGCTTCCGGACGCGAGGTGCCGGCCTTCACGCCCACTCGCCGAATGCCGTCTCCGTTTCCTTCCGGGGCTATCATGCCGTCGCTGACACGAGGTTTCGATCGCGAGCACGGGGGATTCGGCTCGTTGCCCAAGTTCCCGCCGCATTCCACGCTGCTGTACCTTCTCTATCGCCTTTCGGAGGAGGAGGATTCGGATGCGAAGGAGATGGCCCTGCGGACGCTCGATGCGATGAGACTCAGAGGCCTGAACGACCATGTGGGGGGTGGCGTATTCCGCTACTGCGTCGATCGCCGGTGGACGATACCGCACTTCGAGAAGATGCTCTACGACCAGGCCATGTCGCTCTGGGTCTTCGCGCTCGCCTTCCGCGTGCTGGGAAGGGACGTGGACAAGTCCATGGCCTTCAAGATCGTTTCCTGCCTGCAGACCGATTTCCGCCGTGACGGGCTCTACCTCAATTCCCACGACGCCGACACCGCGCATGTGGAGGGCGCCACGTACGTCTGGGAGCGGAAGGAGCTGGAGACGATACTGGGCCCGGCGGGATTCGCCGCGTTCTCGGAGGCCTACGACATCCCCGAAGGAGGGAACTTCGAAGGCAAGATACACCTCATCAGGCGCACCGACACGCCCTGCGCCGAGCTGGAAGCGGCGCTGCTCGATGCACGCAGGAAGCGACTTCAGCCGAATGCCGACACGAAGGTCGTGAGCGGGATCAATGCGCTCGTCGTGTGCGCTCTGGTTCAGGCGTCCCGGTTTCTCGGGGCCCTGGAGCTGCGCGACTCCGCATCCGTCACCATGCGTCGGCTGATCGAGACGTTCTGGAAGGAAGGGAGGCTCGCCCGGGCGATGAGCGACGGCAACGTCCTGCGGCGCGGCTTCCTCTGTGACGCCTCCGCCTCGCTGCTCGCGCTGACCATGCTCGCCGAGGACGACGGATCGTGGTCCGGAGTCCTCGCGGAAGCGGCCTCATACGTCGAGAGCTTCCGGGATGGGGATGGCTGGGTGGAGTCCCGGGAGCCCGACTTCATCCCCGTGCCCGCTTCGAGATACGATCAACCGATACCATCGAGTCCTTCGCTCGCGCTGCTGGGTCTCGCCCGGCGCGACCTGCTGGCCGGCAAGACTCCCGGTCCGATGGAGTACGGCGAACCTCACGAGGCCGATTTCCACAACGTGGCGGCCATGCTGTGCAACGGCGGGTGCCGGCTTCTCAGGCCGGAAACGCCCGCCCCGTAGCATTCCTATCTTGAGCGCGGCCGGGCCGCGAGCGGCCTCAAACTTGACATCACACCTCTTCCCGGGCATGGAATTCCGGGCTGACTCGCGTCCGCCGATAAATGGAACTTCATCCGCTCGATCTTCGTATTACCAGTGGGACCTATCCAGGGGACAAGATCGTATGAACGCTCTACTCGACGCCGAAACCAAGTACCGGCTTCTCGCCCAAATTTCACACGAAATCCGCGACACCTTGGATCTGAACGAGATACTGAATCATCTGCTGGATATGGTGAATTCCGTCATGGAGTACGATGCGGCAGGCATCTTCGTCCTCAGCGAGGACTTCTTCGAGCCGCAGAGAAGTCGGATGAAAACGCTCATCGATGGCATCGTGTTGC
>JBFYZJ010000201.1:0-2954 GCA_041309565.1 Candidatus Krumholzibacteriota bacterium | reverse complement strand
GCGGTCGGTCAGGACGACCACCGTGTTGACCTCATCGAGCTTCGTCGGAACGCCGAGAGCGGCCTTCTCGTTGAGCACGAGCACCATGATCGCCGGTTTTCCGTCGTCGCCGATCGTGGTTGCGGTGCCGATCACGTCGGGATCGGCCATGAGCTTGGAGGTGTGCTTGTCCTGGATCGCCATCGCCCTCTGGAACGACGGATTCGATGCGTTCATCAGCAGATCCGTCTGTCCGCTCGGGGGCGCCGCCGGCGTCTCTTCCTTCGAGCAGCCGACAAAGCTCCCGAAGGCCAGAGCCACGACGAGGAGAACCAGCAGGACGCTTGCGGAGTGCTTCATAAGGACCTCCTGGCTGGTGGGGAAAAGGGTGAATTTATGGTATTGATTTTACCACAATAGGGGCAAACGAAGGCAAGCTAAATTTCTATGGCAGCTTCGCTCCTTTACTTCCTGCCGGAATATGGCTATACTATGTATCGGCTTATCCAGGCCTGTTTGTGTGGGGGCGAATGGATTCGACGGGGATGATAGAGGCCAGGGAAGCGTGCCGAGGATGCCATCAACCTCGTAAATCAGGTGGCGAACAACAACTGCCGACAATCAGTTGGCACTGGCTGCCTAATTAATTAGGCGACCCGTCCGTTCCAGTTGCGCCGACGGGGCTGGAAACCGGGCGTCGATCACCGACGGCTAGCGTGTCGACCCGCTCCGGGTCTGCACGCGAAAAGAACAGGAGCTAGTTCCGTGAACCCCCTGCCTGTTGAGGCTTCACGGGGCGAACAAAACTCGACAGGCTACGCACGTAGACGCCCTCGCGGAAGCATCTTCGGACGCGGGTTCGATTCCCGCCGCCTCCATTTCTTCATTTTGAGGGACGACATCCGGTGGATACGCAGCGAATTGCAAAACCGTCGAAAAGCGTAGGCGCCTTGCTCGCAGGCTTCATTCTTTTCGTCGCCGCGGCCGCCGCGCTCGCGCCTGGAATCGCCTGGAGCATGGTCGCATATGATTTCGAGGGGCCCGTGTACTACCGGCCCGGCGAGATCGTCAAGGATCACTCCCTCATCCTCGTCGACGGCACGTTCCACCTCTACTTCATCGTTGTCGCGAATCTATATGAGAGGAGCTTCGGTCACGCGACGTCCCCCGACCTCAGGCACTGGACGAGGCAGCCGGATGTGCTGTTCGCGGGACCGGAAGTCTGGGATGCGTGGGCTATCTGGGCGCCGACGGTAGTCCGCTATCCGTTGGATCCCCGGTTTCACATCATGTACTACACGGGGGTCAATTCATACATTGCGCAACGTATGGGCTTCGCGCTGACCAGCGATCTCAAAACGTTCTACAAGGCTCCGAGCGCGTCCTACCCCCCGTTCCACGGCGACACGTCCTGGATGTACTGGTACGAGAACAAGTGGTCGAACTACCGCGATCCCGGCTTCTTCAAGGAGAACGGCACCGGCTACATGGTCCATACGTCGCACACGTGGGCCTGGAAGGGAGCGATCGCGCTCGCCACGTCGACCGACTACTTCACGTGGCACGACGCGGGCCCCATCTGCGTGTTCGACAACTGGCATGCTATCGAGAGCATCTTCCTCATGAAACGAAACAGCCGCTACCATCTCTTCTTCACCGAAGAGACGACCGAGGGCATCTCGCACATGTCGTCCGATTCGCTGCGTTCGGGGTGGAACCTCGCGACACGAACGATCATCGACCTCGGGGCCGCGGCCGAGATGCTCGATCTCGGCGACGACCACTCCATCTTCTCGCGGCACACCAAGTACGTGACCTCCGCCGAGCCCGTGAGCTCGATACGTTTCGACACGCTCGGGTGGTACGGGGACGAGCCGCGCGTGCACATGACGAATCTCCTCGGAGGATGGACGATCCTCTGGGGCGCCGCGTTCGATCATCAGCCGGTGTTCGGCGACAATCCGCGCTTTCGCGGGGATCTCGCGACGACGATCGGCTTCGAGGGAAACTGGTGGATCGGCACGTATGAGAAGTTCGACGGACCGATATCGGGCCCCATGCCGGGGGACATCCAGGGGGAGTCGGCCCGCGGCGCGATCCGCTCGGAGACGTTCGTTGTCACGGGCTCCTCGATGAGGCTCCTCGTCGGCGGCGGGAACTTCCCCGACTCGTGCTACGTCGCCCTCTGTGACGCGGTGACCGGCGCTATCCTGCGCCGAGAGACGGGGAAGAACACCGACCGCATGGACGAGCGGTTCTGGGACCTCACCCCCTATCGGGGAAGATCGGCCTATCTCACGATCGTCGACAACTGCGTATCCCCGTTCGGCCACATCAACGTCGACGGGATCGAGGAGCGTCTAGCGGACGTCCTCCCGCCCGGCGGAGACAGCGAGCGTCCTGGAAAGCCGTACTCCGGCGGTTCGACCAAGGACTCCAGCGAGCGAAACGACGTCCCTGGAGCCGGCTCCGAGGGAGCGTCGGGCGCGCAGGAGCACGTTATTCCATCCCTCTCCTCGAGTCCGAACCCATTCAACCCGGCAACCGAAATCTCCGCGAGGGGCGAGCCGGGGGAAATCGTCACCGTTTCGATCTACGACGTCGCCGGGCATTCTCTCTGCGATTTCGAGGCGCGCACGGACGACGGCGGCGAGGCGAGGATCCGCTGGAACGGCACGGATCGCCGCGGAGCGTCGCTCCCGTCCGGCGTGTACCTCGCGGTCCTCAAGAGCGGCGGACGCATCCTCGCGAGATCCAAGCTCGTGATCGCGCGGTAGGCCCTTCCCTTGCCGTTGCTCATTTCGGACGACAACGTCCGGCCTACGGCCGAATCCCTGCCGATTCTCGAAACAACGTTCGCGATATCAGCTCGGTTGCACAAGCGGTCAGCGCGAATATCGCGAGAACGATCAGGTAGATCTGCAGGGCGGTCAGGTCTCCAAAATCCCACCAGTTTTCGCGCATGAGATTCACCG
>JBFYZJ010000200.1:0-3566 GCA_041309565.1 Candidatus Krumholzibacteriota bacterium | reverse complement strand
CGACGTACGCAGCGATCGCCGCATTCGTCTCGCGGAATGCGGTCGTGCCGAAGAGGTGCGGGATGACGGGGACGACCGGCACGGACGTCACGAGCGGCATGAAAAACGGGAGCTTGTTGATGTCCTCGATCACGACGTCGTACTCGCGGTGCTTCATATGGCGGGCCGCGAAAAACGGCAGCGTGAAGTTCGCGTCGAACCAATGGCCGCGGCGCAGCACGCGGATCCCGTCGATCGTCTCGTCGGGGGCGCAGCCGGGCCAGCCGGCCGCGATGAGCGTGACGCCGTGTCCCCATCGCGACAGGTGCAAGAGGATCTCGTGGAGATGCACCTCCGCCCCACCCGCTTCGGGATTCCTGATATCGCGCCAGTTGAGGGCGAGAATCCGCATCGTTCTTCCTCCGCGGGCCGGGCCGGACTGCACCGCCCGCTTCATTCCTTCCGCGCGATCGTGCCGACGACAACCGTCGTGTAGAGCGCGGCTCGTCTCTTCAGAAACGCTTCGCGCGCGCCCCCGAACGCCGTTCCGAGCGCGGCGAACACACGCGGATACATCGGCAGCCGGAGGCCGGCGGGGGCGAGCCCCCGACGCAGCATCCGGTACCATATCGGCGGATTAAACCATTCACCGTAGCTCGAGACAATCGAAAACGAATGGCGGCGGAGCATCCCCTCGAGCTCCCCGACGGAGTACTCCCGCTCCCATCCGGCGAACCAGAGGCGGAGCGCGATGAGAACGTGCTTGATCGCGGTGTAGTAATGCCAGCGCTGCGGCACGTCGACCAGCAGATAGCCTCCCCGCTTGAGCACCCGCGCGTTCTCCGCGATGAGATCGTCGGGATTCCGGAAGTGCTCCAGCAGCCCCTGATGGAACACGACATCGAAGGTGCCGTCCGCGAAGGGGAGCGCGAACGCGTCGCCGCAGCACACGGCGATCGAGCCGGTCCCGGCGGCCTGCGCCTTGATGAGCCGGAGGCTCGGAAGACTGTAGTCGAGCGCGACGACGCGGGCGCCGCGGTCGGCGAGCGCCAGCCCGTCGCGCCCGGACCCGGCCCCGACCTCGAGCACCCGGAGGCCCCCGACCGGGACGGCGCGCGCGATCCGCTCCGCGACCCTTCCTTCGTTCGAGTAGACGTCCTCGATGCCGGGAGCGCGCTCCCAGAACCGGTCCCAGTGCTTTCGTTCCGATTTCGGTTCGATGACCCTCGCTCCTTCTTCCCTGCTCACGTTCCCGTCAGCAGCCGTTCGCCGAGGAACCGCGGCAGGCCGGCGTCGAATATGTCCTGCGCCTCCGCCGCCATGTCATATACACACCGGTGGAAGGTGATCGTTCCTTCGTCCGTGTCGTAGACGCAGCACGCGGCGCGCGGATCCCCGTCGCGGGGCTGCCCGACGCTCCCCGGATTGATGATGTAGCGGTCGCCCGGATCGAGGCCGATCGGCGTCCCCTCGACGACCGCGCACTCCCCCTTCGCGAAGGAATAGATCGCGGGGATATGCGTGTGTCCGACGAAACAGAGCGTGAAATCGCGCGCGCGGAACGCCGTATCGGCGTCCATCTCGCAGAAGATGTACGGCCATTCCTCGGGATGGGCCGGGGATGCGTGTACGGCGCAAAAACCCTTCCCCTCGCGCAGCATCGCGAACCGCCGCCGCATCGCGCCGACGTGACCCGGTCCGAGGGTGCGCTCGGACCAGCCGATCGCTTCGGCCGCGAACGCGTTCAGATCCCCGCGCTCGTGCCGGTCGAGAAGCGCGGCGTCGTGATTTCCCAGGATGAGCCGGGCGCGGGGCATGTTGAGGAGCATGTCGATGCATCCGTCGGGATGCGCCCCGTACCCCACGCAGTCGCCGAGGAACAGGAACTCCCGTGCCCGCTGCTCGCGATAGACGCCGAGCACGGCCTGCAGAGCCCGCGCGTTCCCGTGGACGTCGGAGCAGGCGAACACCTTCAACGCTCCCGGACCTCCCGCGCGAGGCGATCGAGCACGCCGTTCACGAACCTCCCCGCGTCCGCCGAGCTGAACTTCTGGGCGATCTCGATCGCCTCGTTCATGATGACGTTCACGGGAACCTCGGGGCAGTGGAGAAGCTCCGAGAGCGCGATGCGCAGGATCGTCCGGTCGATGACCGAAACCCGCTCGATCGCCCAGTTCTCGAGTCGGTCCTTGATCATGACGTCGAGGCTCTCCCGTTCCGCCATGACGTTCGTCACGAGCCGCTCGGCGTACTCGATGACCTCGCCGGAGGGCTTCCGACGCTCGACGTTGTCGTCGAACGCGGCCTTCCACGCCGTGCCCGACACCTCCTGGGCGTAGAGCGTCTGGAGCGCGATTTCCCGGGCTTTCCGCCTGCGGCTCATGCGATCACCGGCCTCTCACTTCTTCAGTTCCTTCCAAAGGTTCGCCATCTCGAGCGCCGAGAGCGCCGCGTGCCAACCCTTGTTCCCCGCCTTGCTTCCCGCGCGCTCGAGCGCCTGCTCCTGCGTGTCGGCTGCGATCACGCCGAAGGACACGGGCTTGCCCGCGTCCAACGCGACGTTCGAAACGTCACGGACGACCTGATTCGCGAGGATGTCGAAATGCGACGTCTCCCCGCGGATGAGCGCGCCGAGACAGATCACGGCGTCGACGCTCGTCCCGGCGGCGCGCTTGGCGACCTGTGGGATCTCGAACGAGCCGGGGACCCAGTACACGTGGATATCCTTTTCCGCGACGTCGTGGCGCACGAGACAGTCGACGGCTCCCGAGAGGAGATGCCCGCTCACCAGCTCGTTGAAGCGTCCGATCACGATCGCGAAGCTCTTGCCGGCACCGGTCAGATGCCCCGCTTTTTCACGCACCATCGTGCTCTCCTTTCTGCGCGGCGGCCGCGCCGCCCACCTTCGGTTTATGGTCGTCCAGCGTGGTGAAGATATGACCGAGCTTGTCACGCTTGGCCCTGAGGTAATGGAGGTTCCGCCGGTTCGGCGGTATTTCGATCGGGATCCGCTCGACGATCTCGAGCCCGTACGCGCGGAGCCCGATGATCTTGCGCGGATTGTTCGTGAGGAGCTTGATCTTGCGCAGTCCGAGGTCCGCCAGGATCTGCGCGCCGATGCCGTAGTCGCGGAGATCCGCCGGGAAGCCGAGCTCGACGTTCGCCTCGACCGTGTCCCGCCCCGAATCCTGGAGCGCGTACGCGCGGACCTTGTTGACGAGGCCTCTCCCGCGCCCCTCCTGCGGGCTATAGGGGACGACGCCCGTGCCCGACGTCGCGATCGTCTCGAGCGCCTCGGCGAGCTGGTCGCCGCAATCGCAGCGGAGCGAGCCGAACACATCCCCCGTGACGCACTGGGAATGCACGCGAACGAGCGTCGGCGAATCCCCCTTCGGCTCCCCCATCACGAGCGCGATGCTCGCCGATCCGTCGATGGTCCCCTCGTACGCGACGAGCCTGAACTCGCCGAACCGTGTCGGCAGGCTCGCCTCGGCGACGCGGCGCACGAGCTTCTCCGCGCGGCGGCGGTACTCGATGAGGTCGCAGATCGTGATGATCCGGAGATCGTGCTTCTTCGCGATATCGAC
>JBFYZJ010000199.1:0-3049 GCA_041309565.1 Candidatus Krumholzibacteriota bacterium | reverse complement strand
CCGGTGCGTCCGCTCGCGGAGCGCGCACGCGGCGAATGCCCGCGCGCCGCGGTACGGATTTTCGCCCGTTTCCACGATACGGCCGTCCCGCACCGCGAGAAGCCCGCGCTCGAACGCGTCTTCCCTGATGCGGTCGTAACGCATGTTGAGCACGGCGACGGGAACGCGCTCCGGTCCGGATGACTCGATCGCGGCCGCGCGAAACGCGCGAAACGGCGCGAGCGGCGTTTCGTCCGCCGCGCGTCGGAGTTCGTCGTAGATCTGCGCCCAGAGCGTCGTGCCGGCGGCGAATCGGCCCGACCGCCCGTCAAAGCGCTCGATTCCCGAAAAAGGCAGCACGCGATCGTAGAGAATGCCGGACGGGGGCCTGGCTCCCGCGAGGAGCGCGCGCACGTCGGCGGATGTATCGGGAGCGGCCGAGGCCGGCGGCCCGGCGGCGAGGATGGCGAAAGCAATGAGCAGCGCGGCGCAGCGACGCATGTCGTCCCTCCGTGGAATAGTGTCGTGGAATCCGATTATAGCACAGGAGGCGCTCCGGGTAAACGGCTTCGCGGAGCGGGCGCGCGGTGATTGCAGGAAACGCTTGACACTCGTCGCCCCGATAATGCAGCATTCCCGCTAATCCGGAGCAAAGCGTCACGTTGAACAATAGGAGCTTGTATGTCCAAAGCGTTTCATAGTCTCCAAACCAAGCTGACCCTGAGTTTCGTGTTCTTGATCGTGGTGATTGCGGCGCTCGTTCTGCTGACTACGAACAACGCCACCAAGAGAGCCCTCAAGGAGCAGATGGGCTGCGAATTGCGTTCGACCGCCTCGGCCGTGGCCTCGCACGTCAACGGGGATTGGCACGCCGGGCTGCGGGCCGGAGACGAGCAGAAGCCGGAGTATCTGTCGATCCAGGGCTATCTGCGGAACGTGAGGAGCAGCAATCCCCATATCAAGTACATCTATACCATGCGCCGAAGCGATCAGGGCGTTGAATTCGTGATCGACGCCGATTATGGGATCGAGGAAGATGCGGCCGCCATCGGGCAGGCGTACGAAGAGGGAACCGCGTTTCAGGATCTCTTGGACGGTTTCGAACAGAACAGCGCCGACAGGGAGTTCACGACAGACGAATGGGGCGTCGTGCTGTCCGGATACGCCCCGATCCGTGACTCGCTCGGCGGCTCGGCGGGGCTCGTCGGTGTGGACATGGACAGCAAAAACGTGATAGCCCGGCAGCGTTTCATCCAACGCACTATTTACTACATGATCGGCATCGCCATCCTGCTGGCCGGAACGATCGTGTTCTTGTTCTCCAAGACCATCATCCGGGACATCAACAAGCTCAATCGGACCGCTAACATGATCAGCATGGGCCGGATGGACGTCGCGATCGACGTCAAGCGCGCCGATGAAATCGGCGAATTGGCCGATTCGTTCTCGCGGATGCAGACGAGCTTGAAAATCATGATGAACGAGGACTCAGCAAAAAATGCCCGGGACAATTGACGACCGGAACCGAAAGACGCATGAGATGACGGAAATAGCGCAAAGGATCCTGGACATGACCGTGCCCTACCTGGGGCCCGCTTCGAGGGTGTTTCTTGAGCGCCAGACGAAGTATCACCTGAACGGGGTGAATTTCAGCGAAATGGAGAAGCAGCACATTCCCGAGCTCTCGCACTGGGTGAGGATCTCGGCCGGCCTTCTGATCGGCAAGGCGAAAGCGGCGGAGCTGTCGAAGAAAATCTCCCTTCTCCAATAGAGACGGCGGCCGGAATCCCCTAGAACTCACAGCCGATCTTCAGTCCGAAATTGTACGGATTGTCGTCCAGATAATCGGCGAGCTCCTCGTCCAGAATGTAATTCAGCTCGACATGAGGCGTCAGATAGAGATTCTCCGTTATGTAGCAGGGGAGCGCGACGCCGATGTCGGTCACGTTCAAAGCGCCCTTCGACAATCCGACGTAGCTCTCGTTGAACGCGGCGGAGGCCCACCGCACGTAGAGGTACGAAGAAAACGAAAGCATGGAATTGATCTCGCGTTCGTACTCGATCCCTACGTCGCCGAAATCGGCGCGTTCGTATTCCATGACGTCGCCTATCTGGTCGGTGGCCAGAGAGGCCGGGCCCACGGGAAGGACGGCCCGGAGCGCCAGCTCTCCGGTATTGAAGGTCTCGTCCTCGGGGTAATGGTAATAGGTGAACGAGGGCGAGAGCTCCACGGTTCCCGCCATGATCGTGTATTCGAGGATGAAATCCATTTCGTTCAATCCGGTTTCGACCTCCGGGTCCTTCTCGTCGGCCACGACGTTGGCCCATGCCGTACAGGTGAATCCGTATGCGGAGATCCAGGCCGACGGCTGCACGAGGAGGCCTTCGTTAAACCTGATGCCGCGCCAGATGTAGCTGCTGTTGAGATCGGCCTCGGCGCCGAAACTCACGGCCCGTTCGGGCTCCTGCGCGCCGGGATCCTGCGCCGCGGCGGTTCGAGGCGTCGCTTGGTTGAGCGACACGGCCGCCCCGAGCAGGAGAAGGAAATAGCCATGCATCTTCATCATGATCGCCGCTCCTTGCAGTGGTGGTGTTAGCTGCCGGGGCGGTAGCATGCACGAATCATACCGAAATACCGGCGTCGACGGCACGTCGCGGGGCGGGCGTTGCGCGGATCAGGTGGACTGCGGTTGCTCAGGTTTGGGCGGAGCGCTCGACGCGGCCTGCGCGAGCAGCCACTGCCGGGCTTCCTCGACCGTATGGAATATGCGCACGTCGATTCCGAGGCCGACGGCCACGTTGACGCCGAATTCGTTCTTGATGAACTCGTGTTCGGGATTCACGTCGACGTAGGCGATTCGCTTCACGTCCCGCTCCGCGTGCTCGCTCGACAGCGAAACGATCTCGAAAATCCTCTTGAGGTCGAGGCTGGGGCCCTTCAGATTCTCCTCGATGAGAGCCACGGGGCATTTGTGCCGGGCGCATGCGTCCCGGACCTTCATCAGATAATCGAAAATGTTCTCGGGCCGGTTCTCGCCCGAAGCGATCACGTGGAGGTATCCTTCTTTTT
>JBFYZJ010000198.1:0-4152 GCA_041309565.1 Candidatus Krumholzibacteriota bacterium | reverse complement strand
ATGTACACGCAACGACCTTTCGGTTCCATCTTCAATTGAAGGAGGATTCCCATGGGCCATCGAGGAGGCCGCATCGCGGCGATGACGCTCCTGGCGATCGCGGCGAGCGTGCTCGTTCTCTCGGGCTGCGAGAAGACGGTGACCGAGACCGAGTACGTTGAGGTGCCGGGCGCATGCACCGGTCAGATCTACTCGTGGAAGTCGGTCTGGCCGCCGCTCGGCTCGGACGCGTACTTCGCCGTGTACGGCACATCCGAGAGCAACATCTGCGTCGTCGGCAATTTGGGAAGAATCGGTCATTACAACGGCACGAGTTGGTCGATGAAGAGCATGGGCTTCAGCGGGGGATTCTACGACGTCTGGATGAGCTCCGCGACGAGCGGATACGCAGTCGGGGACGCCGGCATATTCAAGTATAACGGAACTTCCTGGGAGCCCCAATTCAACACGGGGAGCAACTACTACAGCTGCATCTGGGGCTCCGGCGAGAACGACGTCTGGTGCGGCACGGCCGGGACCCTCTCGCACTGGAACGGCACGAGTTGGGGCTTGGTGATCCTCCCCTCCTACAACTATTTCCAGGACATGTGGGGGACCGCGTCGAACGACATCTATGCCGTCGGGCAGAGCGGAACGACGAACCTCGCGACCATCTGGCACTATGACGGAACGAGCTGGTCGGATGTGACACCGCCCGGGCTGGCGACGCACACGCTCTATTCGGTCTGGGGAACGGCGGCGAACAACGTGTACGTCGCCGGAGACGACACGACGATACGGCGCTGGAACGGCTCGTCGTGGGGCACCATGAATACGACGGGTCTTCCGGTGAGCGATACGTTCAGGGCGATCCGCGGGAGGAGCGCGAGCGACATCTACGTGGCGACCTTCGGTGAGATCTATCACTTCAACGGGTCCTCATGGGCCGAGCAGGACATGAGCTCGCTCGAAATGTATCCTTACGTTCAAGACATGTGGATCGGCCCGACGAAGCTCTTCGTCGTCGGGGAAGGCGGCATGGTAGTCGCCTACGACGGCGTCGAGTGGAAAAACGAGAACGGCGGCCCGTGGAAACAGCTGCAGGACGTCTGGACGGGCGGTCCGAATGAAGCCGTCGCCGTCGGCATGGAAGGGGTCATTCTCGAGTACGACGGAGCGACGGTGACCGACGCGAGCCTGCCGGGCTTCAATTACTACCTCGGCGGTATCGCGGGGAGCAGCGGCAACCTCTACGCTGTCGGCGGCGGGGGGCGCGTGCTGCACCGCGACGGCAGCACGTGGACGGACATCACCGATATAGGCGTCACCTCCATCTCGCTCAGCGACGTATGGGTCTCCGGCAGCGAGGGCTTCGCGGTCGGAAGCGGCGGAACGATCGTCCACATAACGGGGACGACGCTCGCCGGGATGACGAGCGGGACGACCAAGGAGCTGTACGGCGTGTGGGGATCGTCGGCGAGCGACATGTTCGCGGTGGGCGAAGGGGGCACGATTCTCCACTACGACGGGTCGGATTGGACGCCGATGGACTCGGGCGGATTCGACGATTATCTCATCAGCGTGACCGGGAGCGGGCCGAGCGACGTGTACGCGATGAGCTCGAGAGGATTCCTGCTCCACTACAACGGCTCGTCGTGGACGATCACGACGAATCCCGCCGGCACGTCGCAGTCGCGGCTCTGGATGTCCGGACCCCGGGATCTCTTTGCGTTCTCGTACAGCCAGATCTTCCACTTTGACGGGGCGCAGTGGATAATTTTCCCCTCCGTTTCTTATACGACATTGAACGGCATCTCGGGGAGCGGCCCGGCGAACGTGTTCGCCGCCGGATACTACAGCACGATTCTTCGGTACGGACCGTAGGGAGAAACGCGAATGGACGCGAGGCAAGCGGATCGGCGGATGTGCGGCGCGATGCTCGGCGCGGGGCTCGGCGCAACGCGGGGGATTCTCGCAATCGCGGCGCTCGCCGCGCTCTTCTGCGGCGCGCTCGCCGGCTGCGGGGCTCGTCGCGCGGAGAGCTTCGCCGGATCGGGAACGCTCGAGGCGACCGAGGTGACGGTCGCGGCCCAGACGGCAGGGCAGATTCTCCGTCTCGGCGCGGACGAGGGAGACGCCGTGGCGGCGGGGGACACGCTCGCCGTTCTCGACGTCGAGAAGCTCGCGCTCCAGCGGCGGCAGCTCCTGGCGACCATCGACGAAATACGGGCGAGCCGGAAGCCGGCGCTCGAGACCGTGCGGCAGGCGGAGGACAACCTCGAGAACATCGAGAAGACCCACGGGCGGGTCAAGACGCTCTTCGAGCAGGGATCGGCGACCCAGCAGGAGTACGACGACGTCTCGACTCGACACCGCGTGGCGAAGAGCCAGCTCGAATCGGCCCGGGCGCAGGTGGCGACGCTCGACGCCCGCGAGGAAACGGTCCGTGCCTCGATCGCGCTCCTCGACCGGCAGATCAGGGACGGCGTCGTGACGGCGCCCCTTTCGGGCGTGGTCACCGAGAGATACGTCGAGCCGGGGGAGCTCGCGGCCGCGGGAAGCGCGATCGTCAAGATCGCCGACACGAAGAGCTTCTGGATCAAGGTTTACGTTTCGGAGCGCGACCTCGGGCTCTTCGCGCTCGGGGCCGCCGCCGACGTCCGCGTGGACGCGCACGCGGAGCCGCTGGGGGGGAAGGTGGCATGGGTGTCCCCCGAGGCGGAATTCACGCCGAAGAACGTCGAGACGAAGGACGCCCGCGCCGAGCTTGTCTACGCGGTCAAGGTCATGATCGAGAATCCCCCCGCCGTGCTCAAGATCGGCATGCCCGCCGAGGTGCACATCAAATGAGCGACCCCGCCGTCAGGGTCGAAAACGTCACGAAAAGCCACGGGGCCACACGCGCGCTCTCCTCGGTGAGCCTCGCCGTCGAGGCGGGGGAGATGTTCGGGCTCATCGGGCCCGACGGCGCGGGGAAAACGACCCTCATGCGCATCCTCGCCTCGCTCGTCGACGCCGACGAGGGGGAGGCGTGGATTCTCGGGGCATCGGTGCGCGCCGACGCCGCGCGCGTGCGCGAGATCGTCGGCTACATGCCGCAGCGTTTCTCCCTCTATCCCGACCTCACCGTCGCCGAGAACATTTCATTCTTCGCCGATCTTTTCGGGGTGCCGCGGGCGGAGCGCGAGGAGCGGACGAAGGAGCTCCTCGACTTCAGCCGCCTCGGCCCCTTCGTGAAGCGCCGCGCCGGCGCGCTCTCGGGCGGGATGAAGCAGAAGCTCGCCCTCTCGTGCGCGCTCGTCCACACGCCGCGGCTCCTCCTCCTCGACGAGCCGACCACCGGCGTGGACCCCGTTTCGCGCCGCGATTTCTGGGAGATGCTCGATCGGCTCCGCGCGCGGGGCGTGACGATCGTCGTCTCGACGCCGTACATGAACGAGGCGGCGCTCTGCGGGCACATGGTCTTCATTCACAAGGGGGAGATCCTCGCCTCGGGAACGGCCGGCGAGATCGCGGCGCTCTTCGAGGGAACGGTGATCGCGGCCGAGGGCCCGGATCTCCACGCGATCGCGGCGCGGCTCAAGGGCGCCGTGGAGCCCGAGCTCGTGCGGATCCTCGGCGACGCGGTGCAGGTGCTCGCGCTCGGGGGGCGGCGCGAGGCGGTGGCCGGTCTCGTCGATGCGATGCGGCGCGAGGGGGTCGTGACACGGAGCGGCGAGATTCCGCCGGGGATCGAGGACACGTTCGTCTCTCTCATGCGGGAGTGAGCATGGACGGGCATTCCGTCGTCGTGAAAGACCTCGTGAAGCGATTCGGCGACTTCGTCGCCGTCGATCGCGTGTCGTTCGAGGTCCGCGCGGGGGAGATCTTCGGGCTCCTCGGCGCGAACGGCGCGGGAAAGACGACGACGATCCGGATGCTCGCGGGGCTCCTGCGCCCGACGTCGGGCGGCGGCACGGTCGACGGCTGGGACGTGAACGCGCAGTACGAGCGGATCAAGAGAAGCATCGGCTACATGTCGCAGAGGTTCTCCCTCTACAACGACCTCACCGTGAAGGAAAATCTCGGATTCTTCGGCGGCGTCTACGGGTTGAGCCGCGCGCGGATCGAGGAGCGGACGGCCGAGCTCGACGCCGATCTCGGGCTCGCGGAGTGGCTCGACCGGCGCACCGG
>JBFYZJ010000197.1:0-6751 GCA_041309565.1 Candidatus Krumholzibacteriota bacterium | reverse complement strand
GGCGCGCGAGCTCGCGTTCCAAGGCGAATCGCTCATGCGGGACGCCCTGCTCGCCCGGAATCCGGGAACGGAAGTGACCGTCGACAATCTCTTCGTGAATCTCCCCGCGCGCAAGAAGTTCATGCGGAGCGCCACGTCCGAGACGAGACGGATCATCGCCGTGATCCAGGGGTACGCGCTCGCCTTTCCCGAAACGGGATTCGTGCTCCGCGAGAGCGGCCGAGACCTCCTGTCGTATCCGCCGTCGAGCCTCCGCGAGCGCGTGGAGATCGTGCTCGGCGGCGATCTGCTCGCCAACCTCGTCCCGGTGCAGTTCGGCATCGGCGGCGCGAAGATCCACGGGTACGCATCCCGCGGCGACCAGACGCGCGCGAATCGCTACATGCAGTTCTACTTCGTGAACCGTCGATACGTTCGCGACCGGGTTCTCTCGCACGCGGTCACCCAAGCGTACGAGTCCCTCATCCCGCGCGATCGCTTTCCCGCCGTCGTCCTCTTTCTCGAGGTTCCGCACGACGACGTTGACGTGAACGTTCATCCGACGAAGGCGGAGGTGCGCTTCCGGAACGAAGGGGAGATCCACCGGCTCGTGTACACCGCGCTCGCCGAGGCGCTCAGAAACGCCGGCGGGTCGATCGAGCGGACGGTCGATGCGTTCTACGGCGGTGCCCTTTCGGGCGCGGCGCACGGGGATCCCGGCGCCGCGGCCGGCGGCGCGCCGTCCGCCGGCTCGGGGGGCACATGGGTCGGCGCGGCGCAGGAGATCGGCGAGGGGGACCGGACCTTCGAATTCCACGAGGCGCCCCTTTCGCTGTTCAGTGACGAGGCGGGAAAAGGCAAAGGCTTCCTCACGTCGGGCACCCTGTACTGGCAGCTCCATCAGAGCTATATCCTCATTCAGATACGCGGGGGCATGGTCATCATCGATCAGCACGCCGCGCACGAGCGGATCCTCTTCGACCGCGCGAAGGCGGATCTCGAGGGGGGAAAACCGGTCGTGCAGTCGCTGCTCTTTCCCGCGACCATCGACCTGTCGCCGGATGAGTACGAGCGCTACGAGGAGCTCGCGGCGCCGCTCGCGTCGCTCGGCTTCGAGACCGAGCCGTTCGGGCATCGGTCGATCATCGTGCGGGGCATCCCGGCGCCCGTGCGCAACTGGGACGACGGGCGGCTGCTCCAAGAGATTCTCGGGGGCGAGGGGAGAAGCGGCATCGATGGATTGCTCAAGTCGTACGCGTGCCGCGCCGCGATCAAAGCGGGCACGAGGCTGTCGGGCGAGGAGATGGAGAGCCTCGCGGATCAGCTCTTCGCGACGGCGCTTCCATACACCTGTCCGCACGGACGGCCGACGATGCTCCGCGTCGGCACGGCGGAGCTCGAACGCCGGTTCGCGCGATCGGTCACGCACAGGGAATGATAACGGCGATCGCAATTCTCGGTCCCACCGCATCCGGCAAAAGCAGGCTCGGAATGGCCCTTGCCGTGCGATTGAAGGGGGAGATCCTCTCGATCGATTCCCGGCAGGCGTATCGGCGCATCGATATCGGCACCGCGAAGCCGTCCGCCGAGGACCGGCGGCTCGTGCCGCATCACCTCATCGACGTATTCGATCTGCATGAGCGCATAGACGCGCAGCGGTTCTCGGCGCTCGCCCGCGCCGCGATCCGGGACGCCGCGTCGCGCGGCGCGCTCCCGATCCTGGTCGGGGGATCGGGCCTCTATTTCCGGGCGGTCGAAACGGGCTTCTTCGATATCGCCCTCGATCCGGGGCAACGCGCCGCGTTCGCCGAATCACTGCGGGGCGTGGCGGGCGCGGAGCTCCACGAGCGGCTCCGGGCGATCGATCCCGAGAGCGCGGGGCGCATTCATCCGAACGACCGCCACCGCGTCGTCCGCGCCCTCGAGGTGCATGCCCTCACGGGGACATCCCTCAGCGACCACAGGGGGCGGCAGCGTTTCGCGCAGTCCCGCGAGGACATCGCATTCATCAAAATCGGGCTCGAGCTCGACCGCGGCGAGCTCCACCGGCGCATCGGTGAACGGGCGAGAAGCATGTTCGATCAGGGGTGGTCGGACGAGGTGCGGCGTCTTCTCGACGAGGGCGCCGATCCGGGCTGGCCCGGCATGAAAACGCTCGGGTACCCCGAAGTCGTCTCGTTCGTCAGGGGAGCGCGTTCCCTCGCCGATGCGCTCGATCGTATCGGCGAGCTCACCCGTCAATACGCGAAGCGGCAGGTGACGTGGTTCCGGAGAGAGGCGGAGATGCAGCGGCTCGCGGCGGAACAACCGGGTCTCGTCGAGGCGGCGGCGGCGCTCGTCGAGCGGCGGCTGACGGGATAAATACGTTGACAGAAGGGGCGCAAACTGATAGGTTTCGAGGTGCCTCACGCGCGAGAAAGCGGGCATAGCTCAGCTGGTAGAGTATCAGCTTCCCAAGCTGAGAGTCGCGGGTTCGAATCCCGTTGCCCGCTCCAAATATAACGCGAACCCCCTTCGAGCGGGATGTTTGAAGGGGGTTTTTCACGAGCGGCCATGACGGTTCGAATCGATAGAATCAACGGAACGCAGGGCTTCCTTCGATCGGGCGATGAGATCGTCTCCATCGACGAGCGTCCGGTTCGGGACCAGCTCGACGTCCTGTTCCTCACGGCGGGGGACGGGAAAGCGCGGTTCGCCGTCCGTCGCGGCGGGCGCCTCCTGGCGCGCGTGCTCCCGCTCGCCGCGGTCGCGCGGCAGCGCCCCGTTTTCGAGGACATGCGGTTCATCCCGTGCCGGAGCAAGTGCATCTTCTGTTTCATGGACCAGATGCCCCCCGGCATGAGGCCGTCACTGTACGAGAAGGATGACGATTACCGCCTGAGCTTTCTTTTCGGAAATTTCGTCACGCTGAACGACATTCGCGACCGGGATCTCGAGCGGATCGTCGAACTCCGTCTCTCACCGCTCTACGTCTCCGTGCACGCCGTTCGCCCGGGCGTCCGCGAGCGCCTGTTCGGCCGCCCCCTGCGCAGGGACATTCTCGCCGATCTGCGCCGGCTCGCGCGGGGCGGGATCCGCATGCACGCGCAGATCGTTCTCGTTCCCGGGATCAACGACGGGGGGACGCTCCGCGAGACGGTGCGCGAACTCGCCGCGCTCCATCCGGCCTGCGAATCGGCGGCGATCGTTCCGGTCGGCGTAACCGCGCATCGCGCCCGCCTCCCGCGCATCCGTCGCGCGACCGCGGCGGAATGCCGGGAGCTGATCGATTGGGCCGCCGGCGAGCGGGAGCGGCTGCGCGCGCGGTTCGGGACAACGTGCTTTCTGCATCTGGCCGACGAGTTCTACCTGACGGCAAACCGGGTTCTTCCGCCGGCCGAAACGTACGGGGATTTCGCGCAGCTCTCGAACGGGGTGGGCACGTGCCGGCATTTTCTGATGAAGCTCGAGGACGATCTCGAGCGGGCGAGCGCGCGCGGCCGGCTGCCGCAGCGGATCACCGTCGCCACGGGTGTCCTCGGCGCGCGGTTCCTGCGACGGTACGCGGTACCGCTCCTCTCGAAGTCGCGCCCGCCGGTCTCGCTGCGCATCGTCGCCGTCCGAAACCGCCTGTTCGGCCCCGCGGTGACCGTATCGGGGCTCCTGTGCGGCCGCGACATCGTCGATGCGGCCCGCCGGAGCCGTATTCGGGATTGCCTCGTGATTCCCCCCAGCGCGGTGAATTACGAAGGGCGCTTTCTCGACGACATGAGCGCGCGCGATATCGAACGAGAGCTGCGCGTGCCGGTCGTCGTCGCGCGATCGACGTTTCTCGAGCATCGCGTCGCGAACAAATGCCGGAAGGAACCCCTCTCATGAAGAAAACACCGATCGTCGTCATCGTTGGTAAACCGAACGCCGGAAAGTCGACCCTCTTCAACCGCGTCGTTCGGCGCCGCAAGGCAATCATGCACGCGACCCGCGGCGTGACCCGTGATGCGGTCGAGGAGAAGGTCACCTGGAACAAGGTCACCTTCATGCTCGTCGATACGGGCGGTTTCAGCGTCGACACGAAGGACCGCCTCACCTTCGATATCCGCTCGAGGGTGAAGAGCGCCGCCCGGGAAGCGGCCGTGATCGTTTTCGTGGCGGATATCGATACCGGGGTGACCGAGGAGGACCAATCGCTGCTCCGCGACCTCCGGCTCGAGCGCGAGAAGATGATTCTCGTCGTCAACAAGATCGAAAACGACGAGGATCGATGGAGCGTGCACGAGTTTCACCAGCTCGGATTCAAGGACATGCACGTGGTGAGCGCAATGCACGGGACGGGAATCGGGGAGATGCTCGACGACATCACGTCGCGCATACCCCACAAGATGGAGGATGCGGGGCCGGAGCCCATCGCGATCGCGATCGTCGGAAAGCCCAATGTCGGCAAGAGCTCGCTCGTGAACGCGCTTGCCGGCACGGAGCGCAACATCGTCTCGGATATACCCGGGACGACCCGGGATTCCGTGGGCGTCATGGTCAGGCGGGGAGGGAAGGAATTCGTTCTCATCGATACGGCTGGGGTGAAACGGCGCGCCCGGACCGAGAGGGGGCTCGCCGCGATCACGAGCCACAAGAGCCTGTCGAGCGCCCGGAACGCCGATATCGTCGCGGTGCTGCTCGACGCCTCGGCGCCGATTTCGCGGCAGGACGTCCGCGTCGCCTCGGAAGGGCATCGCGCCCGGAAGGGCATGATGATCCTCGTCAACAAATGGGACCTCATCGAGAAGGACTCGCGCACGTCCGAGCGATTCGAGGCCGCGGTCCGCGAATCGATGTCGTTCCTCGCCTATGCGCCCGTCGTCACCATTTCGGCGCTCACCGGCCTCCGCGTCGAGCGCGTCTTCCCGCTCGCCGTGGCCATCAAAAAGGAGCGCGAGCGCACGCTCAAGACCTCCGAGCTGAACAAGGCCCTCGAGGCCATCATCGCCAAGAGTCCTCCGAGCCACCATGCGGGGGGAACGGGAAAGGTTTACTACGCGACCCAAACAGGGACAAAACCGCCGACCTTCACGCTATTTGTAAACAAATCATCCTATTTTCCTCGTTCTTATGTACGTTATCTCAACAATCAGCTCAGAAAAATGTTTACCTTCCAGGGTACGATCGTTACAATCTCTCTCAAATCCAAGGAGAGATGATGGACCTCGCGCTCCGGATACTTTTCGTTGCGGCCGCAAGCTACCTGCTCGGATCGATACCCTCGAGCTACTGTATGGGGAAGCTCGTCAAGGGCATCGATCTCAGGGAGCACGGGAGCGGTAATCTGGGCGCCGCGAACACCTTCCGGGTGCTCGGTCCGCGGGCCGCGATACCGGTTCTCCTGTTCGATATGGGCAAGGGTTTCGTCGCCGTTCATTTCCTTTCGCGCCTCGGAGGAGCGGCCACCGGATTCGCGCTGCTCGCGGCGTTCGCCGTCGTCATCGGGCACAACTACTCCGTGTTCGTGCGCTTCTCCGGCGGCAAGGGAGTGGGCGCCACGGCGGGGGCCTTTCTCGCGCTTGCGCCGCAAGCGCTCGTCATGTGTCTGGCCGTCTGGGTCATCATGCTGCTCGCCACACGGATCGTCTCGATTGCCAGCCTCGTGAGCGCGGTGTTCCTGCCGGCGTCGATACCGCTCGCGAACCGGGTGTTCCACCAAAACGTTCACTATTCGATCACGCTGCTCGGCGTCGCCGCCGCGATCGTCGTGATCGTGAAGCACCGCTCGAACATCGTGCGGCTTCTCAACCGCACTGAAAAACGAATCTTCTAGGCGGAGAATCCATGAAGGCTCGAACGCAAGCCCCATCGACACGCACCGCGGTGCTCGGCGCGGGCAGCTGGGGAACCACGCTCGCGATTCTTCTCGATGAGAAGGGGCACGAGGTGCGGCTCTGGGAGTATTTCCCCGCCCTCGCGGACACGATCCGGCGGGACGGGGAGAATCGCCGGTTTCTTCCGGGAATCCCGGTGCGGAAATCGATCCATATCACCTCGGATATGGACGAGGCGCTCGAGGGCGCCTCGCGCATCGTATTCGTGACGCCGAGCCATACGATTCGCGCCGTCGCGCGCGTCGTTCGTTCGTCGCCGTCGCTCGATCCTCGGGCGATCGTCATCAACGCATCGAAAGGGCTCGAGGAGCGCACGCTCTGCCGGATGAGCGAGGTGCTTTTGCAGGAGCTCCCGATGCCGAAACGCCGCATCGTCGGCCTGCTCGGTCCGAGCCACGCCGAGGAAGTGAGCCGGCGGATGCCCACGTCCGTCGTGGTGGCCGGAACCGATCCAGAGATTCTGCGGGAGATCCAGGCGCATTTCATGAACGAGTATTTCAGGGTCTATACCAATACCGATCTCGTCGGGGTCGAGCTCGGCGTATCGCTCAAGAACACGATCGCGATCGCCGCAGGCATTTGCGACGGGCTCGGATTCGGCGATAACACGAAAGCGGCGCTCATCACCCGGGGCCTCGCCGAAATGAAGCGCCTCGCGTGCAGCATGGGAGGGAGGGAGGAGACGCTCAGCGGGCTCGCCGGCGTCGGCGACCTTATTGTCACGTGCATGAGCCGCCACAGCCGGAACCGCCACGTGGGCGAGGAGATCGGGAGGGGAAAGAAGCTCCCGCAGGTGCTCGCCGAAATGGTCATGGTGGCCGAGGGGGTCAAAACGACGAGGGCGGCCGTGCGGCTCGCCTCCCGCGTCGGGATCGAGCTCCCCATCGCCGAGCAGGTTCACCGGGTGCTCTTCCGCGGAAAGGATC
>JBFYZJ010000196.1:0-3113 GCA_041309565.1 Candidatus Krumholzibacteriota bacterium | reverse complement strand
GGTGCCCCTTCGCCCGCAGGACGACGATTCCACCCTCGAGCTCCTCCGTGGAGACCTCGACGGCGCGCGGCTCCCCCGCCCCGTATTCCGGCGCGCGCGCGACCGCGCGATCCCGCGCGCGCGTGGGCACCGGTTTCGCCGGGCGTGCGATCCGGGCGGGCTGCGGCGCCGGCGCCTGCACGGCCTTCGCCTCGTCCGCGGCCGGGGAGACATCCTCCGCCGGAGCGGTCTTGAGCGCATCGTGCTCCGGGCGCGGATGCGCGGCGAGGAGCGTCTTGAACTGCTCGTCGGTGATGATCTTGTTCCGCCGCAGGTACTCGAGCCGCATCTCGTACGTGTTGAGGCGGATCCGTTTCAGCTCGTCGTAGACGATCGCCTGCGCGAGGTGCTCGTCTTCGTTCTTCCCCTCGTTGAACAAATCCGCGATCTTCTTCGCCCCGAACTTCGGGTTTGCGCGGATGATCTCGAGGATGCCCTTCCGCTGCTCGAGGCTCACCCGCCTGATTTCGTCCTCCTGGCGGAGCGTCTTGTCCTGCAGCCCCCGGTCTCCCATCTCGACGACGCGCTTCTTATACCGGTAGTACGTCGACGGCGATACCTTCATCATCCGGCACGCCTCGGCGACGGGGATTCCCTGAACCTCGACGAGATCGAGGAGCTTCTTGCGGATGCCGAAGAGCACCTCGTCCGCCATGAGCTTTTCCTTGATCGCGACGACGGTGATATCGTCGTTCTGCGGCATATCCCCGGTGAACGCCTTGATCGCCGCGCTCAGCCGGTCGATGAACTCCTGCGGGGAGAGCGTTCCCGACGCCTTGATGAGCTGGATGAGACGCTCCTCGCCGTACTGATCCCGATCCGTATTCATCGCCTCGGTCACGCCGTCGGTGTAGATGACGAGCATGTCGTCTTTCTTGAGCTTGATCTTCTCGACGTCGATCGACCGGCGGAACAGCGTGTCGTCGGGAAGGCTGATCCCGACGGGGAAGCCGCGCGGATTGAGGAAATACGTTTCGTCGGTTTCCGCGCGATAGAGAATCATCGGATTGTGCCCGGCGCTCGCGTAGCTGATGATCCTGTTCTTCGAATCGAGAATCGAGTAGAAGATCGTGACGAACATGCCCTTCTTCATGTCTTCGGTCACGAAATCGTTCATGCGGGCCATGACCTCGGCGGCGGAATAGTTCCCCCGGGCCTCCATCCTGAGCGCCGTCCTGATCATCGTCATGACGAGCGATCCGGGCACGCCCTTGCCGGACACGTCCGCCACGACGACGCCGAGGGTGTCGTCGTCGACGCGCACGAAATCGTAGTAATCCCCGCCGACTTCCTTGGCGGCCTTGTAGTAGCTCGCAATGTCGTAGCCCCCGATCTCGGGGACGCGCTTCGGCAGAAGCGTGTGCTGAATCTCCTGGGCGACCTGCATCTCTTTCTGGAGGCGCTCCTGCTCGACGACGTTCTTCTGCGCCGCGCGGAACTTCGAGGTGATCTCGTTGAATGCCCGCGCGATCTCGCCGATCTCCTTGGGCCCCTCGATCTTGATCTCGTCGTTGAGCGAACCCTCCCCGATGGCGCGCACGCCGTCGGTGAGCGCCTGAATCGGGCGGACGAACACCGCGATGAGGAGGTAGACGAGGGCGACGCCCGCGGCGAACACGCCGACGAGGAGCAGCGTCATCATCGGCCTCGGATCGACGATATCCTCGACGACCGCCGCGACCGACACGCCTGCGACGAGTCTCCCGATCGGTTCGGCGCTGGCGCGCTCGGCTCCCGCGCGATAGACCGGTTGATGAAACTCCCTGATCGGGCCCGTTTCCGGCGTCTGCACGGCGCGCCATGCGCCTCCGCGCTCGAGCGACGCCACGTCCGCGGGCACATCGTACGTCGAGAGGAGCTCGTCGACGTCGCTCGTGGCGACGACGACGCCGTCACGGTCGACGAGCCTGATGTATTTCGTTTCGGGGTATTTCTTGATCTGCTTGATGAAGGCGTCGCTCATCCGCGTGCGCTCGACCGAATACTGGTCCTCGGCGAGGGCGCTCTCGCTCGACGTGGCGATGTTCTCGACGATCGCCTTCCGCTGGAGCCACGCCTGCGCGTGCCGCGCCCGCACCTCCTGCGTTTGCCGGTAGAAGAGGATCGACCAGAGGAACAGGATGAGCCCGAACAGTCCGGCCGTCGCGCGGAGCGCGAACTTGAAGCGCAGCGTCGACGTCCATCTCGGTCTGATGAGCGACGCAAAGAGGGGCCGCTGGGCGACGACCGCGCTCGCGCTCTTCGCCATGTAGAGCCGGTTGCCCCCCGGCGCCGCGGAATAGCTGAGCGTGTCCATGAGGCGGTTCATCAGGAAGATGCCGAGTCCGCCCTTTTTCCCGATCTCGACGTAGTGATCGAGGTCCGGCTCCTTCACCTTCGACCAGTCGAACGGTTCCCCGCGGTCGAAGATGTTGATCTCGACCTTGCCCGGCTCGGCCTGGACGTCGATCCTGACGTCCCCTCCCTTGTCCCGGTACGCTTGCTTGATGATGTTCGTGCACGCCTCATCCACGGCGAGCTTCGTGTTGTTCGTCTCGCTCTTCGAGAAACCCGCGCTCTCGCAGATGCCGGCGATGAAGTCCCTGACCTCGCTCAGGTTGTTCTCGTCGGCAGGCACCTCGAGATGAAACGTTTCGCGATCGGCGAGCATCCCTTTCTTCTTCACCGCTTCGCCTCCGGAACGCCGGTGGTGAGGAGCCGCTTCCGGGCTTCCTCGATATTGTTCGAAACGCTTTCGTTATCGGGATCGATGTCGAGAATCTTCTGCCACTGCTCGATCGCGCTTTCGTACTGGCCCTGCGTGAAGGACTTCATCCCCTCGATGTACAGCGTGCGGATCTGCGCCTTTTCCTTCTCGCTGAGGGGCGTCATGCGCCGCTGGGCGCGGAGCAGGAGCCGGCGCCCTTCCTCGTGGGTCGGATCGAGCCTGAGGAGTTCGTTGCACTGCGCGGAAGCATCGCCGTACTTTCCGTCCGCGAACGATTTCACGGCCCCGTCGAAGAGCTCCATGATCCGGAGCCGTTTGCTCGTCTGGGTGAAGTCCCTGCTCATCTCGTCGAGGCGCGCGTTGATCC
>JBFYZJ010000195.1:0-2640 GCA_041309565.1 Candidatus Krumholzibacteriota bacterium | reverse complement strand
CGTGCGATCGAGATGGATCCCGAGTACGTGAACGCCCACGTCGCGCGCGCCCGGCTCTTCAAGAGCGCGAACCGCACCGCCGAGGCGGAGCTGGAATACCGCGAGATTCTGCGGCTCGAGCGCGCCAACCGGGAGGCGATCGACGGTCTCGCCGAGATTCTCTTCACGGAACGGCGGTTCGACGAAGGGGTGGCGCTGCTCGCGCCGCTGCACGACACGGGATCGCTCGATGAGCGGGGGGAGCTCATCTACGGGAGATTCCTCCACAAGGCGGGAAAGAACGAGCAGGCGCTCGCCGTCTTCGACGGGCTCACGAAGACGATGGGGGAGCGCCCCGCGCTGCTGCGGGTCATGGCCGAGATGGAGATCGAGAAGGGGCGCTTCCGGACCGCGTACGGCCATCTCACGAGGCTCATCGAAATCGAGCCGGACCGTTTCGACAACTATATCGGGCTGCTCCTCATCCTCTACGGCGCCGTCGACGAGCCGTCCGGACCGGACGAAGCCGTCGCGGCGCCGGATGCCGAGCGGCGGGCGCACCTGGCGAAGGCCGTATCGCTCGCCTCGGACGACTCCCCGGAGGATTATTTCCTGCTCGGCTCGATCCTGCGCAAGGGAGGGGAGATGGGGGAAGCCGAGCGCCTTCTCCTGAAGGCCGAGCGCCTCGATCCGAAAAACGAGAACGTGGCGCTGGAGCTCGCCTCGCTGTACGGTCACACGGAACGGTTCGATGAGGCGCTCGCACGCGTCGTGCCGTTGTACGAGCAGGATCAGGACGATCCGACGCTCGCGAATCTCTACGGCTATCTCCTCGCGGAAAAGGGCGTGAGGCTCGATCTCGCCGAGTCGCTCCTCGGCAAGGCGCTCGGCCGCGAGCCGGAGAACGGGTATTTCCTCGACAGTCTCGGGTGGATACGATTCAAGCAGGGGCGATACCGGGAGGCTCTCGACGTGTTTCTCAAGGCGATCGATTTCGTATCCGGCGACGCGGTGATCTGGGAGCATCTCGGCGACACGTACCTCCGGCTGAACGAGCGGTCAAAGGCGCTCGATGCGTACGAGCGGGCGCTCGTGATCGATCCCGACGCGGAGAGTGCCGGCGAGAAGGCGGGAAAGCTCAGGAACGATGGGGGCATTCGGTAAACGAACGGCCGGCCTCTGGATCGGCGCCGCGGCGATGATGCTCGCGCAGTCGTGCGCGGCGCCCGGGCCGCGCCGCGGCGGGGTCCCCTGCGACGAGCGATTCGACGAGATCGTCCTTTTTCCGGCGATGCCGGGGGAGGCCCTCGAGATCGTCGGCAAGCTTCGCATCGACCTCCCCCGCTACCGGATCAGGGGGCTCGCCCGGATCGTGTATGTTCCGGCCGACCATACCGCGCGGATCGACTTCAGGCATTCGAGCCTCTTCGGCGCGATCGAGGAGGATGTGACGCTCCTCGTCGGAGACAGCCTCATCATCAGGGATCACACCGGCGGGAGGCGTTGGGGAAACGATTCGTCGCTGGCGCTCGTAAAACAAGAGACGGGTTGTGAAATCGCCCCGGACGATATTCTCGCCGCCCTATTATTCAAGCTTCCGCGATGCGCGGAACTGGAATCCGCCGAGGTTCTGTGGGATGGGGGGGACTGGCGGCTGAAAGCGGACTGGAGGGGGCGGCGCGTCGAATTGCGGGGAAATGCCGGACGCGGATTCACCGATTTCAAAGAGTGCTTTTCCGGCGACGCCGGATGCTATACGGTGACCTACGGGGAGCGAACGGGGGAGTTCGTTTTCTCGTATCCGCGATGGATCCGGCTTCGGATGGAGGGCGGGCAGGAACGCATTACTTTCGAGCTTGTTGATATAAAATCGATTACGATGACGCCGGGCATGCTCGAAACGGAAGAAGGGGGGGGACGGTAGGGAGGGGCGGCCGCCGTCGCGGGGTCCCGCGGCCGCGGCGGGAACTTTTCCGAATACCGGGTGTTGAATTATGACGGACGAGAAGAAAAACGGAGATGAGGGATTGAACAGGCCGGTTGAGCTTCGGGAGCGCAGGATCGATTTCGGGGAGCTCACGGACGAGGAGCTGATGCTCCTCGTTCAGGAAGGGCGGAATCAGGCGTACGACGCCCTCGTCGGCAGATACAAGAACCGGCTGTTCACGTACCTGTTCCGGCTTCTCGGGGATCGAAGCGAGGCGGAGGAATTCGCCCAGGAGACATTCGTCAAGGCGTACATCCATGCGGAGAAATATCGAACGATCGCCCGTTTTTCGACGTGGCTCTACACGATCGCGACGAATCTCGTGCGCAACCGCATGCGGAACGTGAAGCGGCGGCCGGCGATGGTGAGCCTCTGGTCGGAGAACACGGGGGGGGAAGATGACGGCAAGTGGATGGATCTGCGGGATGATACGCAGCGGCCCGATTACCATATGGAGCAGTCGAATTTGAACGAGCTGATTCAGGACGCGATCGAGAAGATCCCGGGCAAGTACCGTCCGGCCTTCGTGCTCCGGGAGATCAACGATCTGAGCTACGAGGAGATCGCCGCCGTGACGGGGCTCAAGCTCGGCACGGTGCGTTCGCGCATAAACAGGGGGAGGGCGCACTTCAAGAAGATGGTCGCCCCGTACGTCGCCAAGGATTTCGAGACCA
>JBFYZJ010000194.1:0-2734 GCA_041309565.1 Candidatus Krumholzibacteriota bacterium | reverse complement strand
TGTGCTCTTCCGATCTCCGGGATTCGGCGGCGTCCTCGACATCATCGCCGGAAATCCGATCGTCCTCCTCTTCTCGGTCATCGGGCTCGGCTACCTCCTGGGCAACATCAGGATCCTCGGATTCAAGCTCGGGGTGGCCGCCGTCCTCTTCGTCGGCATGGCGTTCAGCGCTCTCGACGGGCGCCTCGTCCTTCCCGACTACATCTACGTCATCGGGCTCGTCCTCTTCGTGTACGCCATCGGCCTCCAGTCCGGCGCCGGTTTCTTCGCCTCGTTCCGGAAGCGGGGACTCCGCCTCAACGTATTCGCCGTCGCGATCCTCTGCGCGGGAGCGGCGCTCGCGGTGATCCTCAAGAGCGTCATGGGGCTCTCGGCGCCGAGCGTCGCGGGACTCTTCTGCGGAGCGCTCACGAACACGCCGGCGCTCGCCGCGACGATCGAGACGATCGAGAATATGAAGAGCGCGCTGCCCCCGGAATCGGTGGAGCTCGCCCTCGAAAGCCCCGTCGTCACCTACGGCCTCGCCTATCCGTTCGGCGTGCTCGGCGTTATCCTCGCGTTCTTCGCGTTCATCAAGATATTCAAGATCGATTTCGCGAAGGAAGAGGCCGTGCGGCTCACGGAATCGGGCGCCGGGAGTATCGCGAGCATAACGTTCAAGATCACGAATCCGGCGATCGACGGCAAGACCGTCGCCGGCGCGCTGGCCGCGCTCGGCGAGCCCGGCTTCGTCCTGAGCCGCATCAAGCACGGGGACGCGATTTCGGTCGTGCTCGCGAGCACGGTTCTCTCCCTCGGGGACCTCATCGTCGCGGTGGGCAATCCGGACGCGCTCGAGCGCGCCCGCATCATCTTCGGCGAGGTGAGCGCGGAGCCCCTTCCCGAAAGCTCCGGAAACGTCTCCTACCGGCGCATCTTCGTTTCGAACAAGCAGGTGATCGGCAAGACCCTCCGCGAGCTCGACCTTCACAAGCTTTTCGACGCGACGATCACGAGGCTCCGGCGCGGCGACGTCGATTTCGTCCCTTCCCCCGACACGATCCTCGAGGCGGGGGACCGCATCCGCGTTGTCGCGCGCCGCGACAACATCGAGGCGATCTCGAAGTTCTTCGGCGATTCGATCCGATCGATCTCCGAGACCGATTATCTCTCCCTCTCGCTCGGCATCGTGCTCGGCGCCTTTCTCGGGATGATCGCGTTTCCGCTCCCCAACGGATCGGTCTTCCGCCTCGGTTTCGCCGGGGGACCGCTCATCGTCGGCCTCATCCTCGGCAAGATCGAGCGCACGGGACCGATCATCTGGGGGCTGCCGCTCCCGGCGAACCTCGTCATCCGGCAGGTCGGGCTCGTGTTCTTTCTCGCGGCGATCGGCACGAAGGCGGGGCCGGGATTCGGCGCGACGTTCAAAACGGGCGGCTGGGGGCTCATCGCGGCCGGCGCGCTCATCACGACCTTCGTCGCGGTGGCGGCGATCCTGGCAGGGTACAAGTTCCTGAAGCTCCCGATGTCCGCGGTCATGGGCGTCGTCTCGGGAATGCACACGCAGCCGGCCTGCCTCGCGTACGCGAACCAGCAGGCGGCGAACGAGCTGCCGAACGTCTGGTACGCCGCGGTGTATCCCGCCTCCATGATCGCGAAGATCCTGCTCGCGCAGATCATCGTCTCGTTCCTGCTCGTGATATGACGCGATCGCCGCCGTTGACAATGACCGCGTTTTGGCGTACAATTGCTCACATGAAGAAAGTCATCGTGATCGCCGCCGCCTTGCTCGCGCTCGCTCCGTGCCTCGTTCGCGGGGCCACGGTGATCGTCCAAGCGGAGACCTTCACGGGCTCTTACAACATCATGCCCGATAATATCCATGTGTATAACAGCATCGTGCTCATCGGCCTCGATTACGCCGACGAGTGGGCCGAGTTCCGGATTTCGCCCCCGGCGTTCGGAACGTACAACCTCTGGATGCGCTGCTGGGGAACGCTCAATCAGCCGTACCTCTTCCAGCTCGTCACGAGACCCGTGCAGGGGGAGGAGCCCGAGATCAGGACCTTGAGCTTCGTCGGCAGAGGCTCCTGCGGCAGTTGAAATACCGGCATACTGGTCTCCGGCGGAGACCCGATCAGGATCTTCGAATCCCCCCTCGCGTTCAGGCTGGTCTTCGTCGCCGGGGACGGCGGCGCGTGGATCGACTTCTTCCAGTTCGATTCGTACAGCGCCGTCGAGAGCCAATCGTGGGGCGGGATCAAGAGCCTGTTCCGCTGAATCCCCCTCCGCCCCGCTCAGGCGCCGCCACCCTAAAACTCGATCGAGGAATACAGCGAATACATGTCCGTTTTGGATTCCGTCGCGCCGGAAGACGTCATCCCCTCGTTATCGACCCGCTCATATCGCAGCCGGAGCGCTCCGATCTTCTCGAAATCGCGGCGCAGCTCCGCGACGATCCCCCGCCGGCGCGAGTCGGAGGGGGGCACGGCCTCGTCCCGCCACCGTTTGCTTTCGAGCCAGCCGAGCACCGCGCCGAATCCTCCCCTCAGGACGAAATCGAGCGAGGCCCCGGCGAGCGATATCTGCGCGCGATTCGTCTCGTTCGGGGGGAGCTCGGCCTCGCGCAGCCGCTTGTAGAAGAGATCTATCGACACGAGATCGCCGAGCGGCGCGCGCGCCGACGCCCGGAGCCCCTCGGTGTTCGCCTCGTACGAAAGGGCGGAATAGGGCGTCGAGAAATCGCGCGAGAGCC
>JBFYZJ010000193.1:0-3016 GCA_041309565.1 Candidatus Krumholzibacteriota bacterium | reverse complement strand
TCAATCAAGAAGATCTGCCCATACTGCAAGATCATCCGCCGGAAGGGTGTCCTCCGCGTGATCTGCAAGAACCCGAAACACAAGCAGCGGCAGGGCTAGCGGGTAGCCCGTGCGGCGCTCGTGAAAGGAGTGTTCCGTGGCGCGTATAGTCGGTATCGATATACCCGATAACAAGCATATCGAGATTTCCCTGACCTATATCTTCGGGATCGGTCGCTCGATGGCGAAATCGATCTGCAAGAAGGCCAACGTGCCCTTCGGCACGAGGACCAGGGATCTCACCGAGGATCAGACGGTCCGCATCAGGGATATCATCGAGAACGAGTACAAGGTCGAGGGCGCTCTGCGGAGCGAGGTGACGATGAACATCAAGCGGCTCATGGAGATCGGCTCCTATCGCGGGATGCGTCACAAGATGGGGCTGCCGGTGCGCGGACAACGCACGCACACGAACGCACGGACCCGCAAGGGCCCGCGCAATCGCCCCGGCGCCAAGAGGAAAAAACCCGCCGCATAACGACGAAGCGGCCCGACGGGCCCGTTCATCGCGTCCGTCGGGCGTACGAGCAAAGGGAGGTACGACGTGGCTCAGCCGCGCGGTTCAAAGAAAAAGACCAAGAAGGTGGACATATACGGCATCGCCCATATCCAGTCCACGTTCAACAACACGATCGTGAGCATCACGGATAAGGAAGGCAACATCATCACCTGGTCGAGCCCGGGGCGGCTCGGACACAAGGGCTCCCGCAAGAGCACGCCGTTCGCGGCCCAGCAGGCCGCCGCGACCGCGGCGCGCGAAGCGATGGGGCTCGGCGTGAAGAAGGTCGAAGCATGGGTGCGGGGCCCCGGCCCGGGCCGCGAAGCGGCGATCAGGTCGCTCCGCGCGAGCGGGCTCGAAGTGTCGGCGATCAAGGATTGCACGCCGATGCCGCACAACGGATGCCGCGCGAAGAAGCGCAGAAGAATATAGCGAAACCGGTCTCGAAGGAGGGAACCGTTACATGGCGAGATATTTGGGTGCCAAGTGCAAGCTGTGCCGGAGGGACGGCGTGAAGCTGTTTCTCAAGGGGGATCGCTGCTATTCGGACAAGTGCGAGATCGAGAAGCGCAACTATCCGCCGGGAGAGCACGGGCGCACGAGGTACAGCAGAAAGAGCAGCTACCGGAACCAGCTCAGGGAGAAGCAGAAGCTGCGCCGCATGTACCTGTTGCTCGAAGCGCAGTTCCGCAACTACTACTTCCGCGCGGTGAAGATGAAGGGCGTCACGGGCGCGAACCTGCTGAAGCTCCTCGAGCAGCGGCTCGACAACATGGTGTTCCGCATGGGATTCACCCCGTCGCGCGAAACGGCCCGGCAGCTCGTTCTGCACAAGCACTTCGAGGTCAACGGCACGGTCGTGGACCGGCCGTCGTTCCAGCTGAAGCCCGGAGACCGGGTGACGGTGCGCGAGCGCAGCAAGGACCTTCTCGTCATCGAGGAGAGCCTGAAGAAATACGGAAGCCGGGGAACCGTTCCCTACATCACGGTCGATGTGAACAAACGCGAGGGAGTCTACCTCGAAGCGCCGACGCGCGAGATGATTCCGGTTCCGATCGAGGAAAACATCATCGTGGAGCTCTACTCCAAGTAATATGGCGGGCGAGGCCGTGCAAGGAGGATTTGGCAGATGAAATGGCGTAACCTGTTGATGCCGAAAGAGATCGTTCCTGATACCGCCGCTCAGACAACGACGTTCGGACGATTCAAGATCGAGCCG
Organism: Candidatus Krumholzibacteriota bacterium; assembly: GCA_041309565.1. GTDB lineage: Bacteria > Krumholzibacteriota > Krumholzibacteriia > Krumholzibacteriales > Krumholzibacteriaceae > SSS58A. The sequence continues at coordinate 1,259 of JBFYZJ010000193.1, read as the reverse complement.
CTCGAGCGGGGATTCGGCAACACGATCGGCAATGCCCTTCGTCGCACGCTCCTTTCCTCGATCCAGGGAGCCGCGGTGACGGCGATCAAGATACAGACCGTCCAGCACGAGTTCAGCACGATCAAGGGCGTGAAGGAAGACGTCACCGACATCGTCCTCAACCTGAAGCAGATGATCATCAGGATGCACGGCGACGAGCCGAAGTTCATCCATCTCGACGTGAACAAGAAGGGGGAGGTCACTGCGGGGGAGATCAACGAGGACGCCGAGATCGAGATCCTGAACAAGGACCTCGTGATCGCGACGTGCACGGAGAAGACGCACCTCAAGATCGACATCCTCATCGGGCACGGCCGCGGCTACGTCCCGTCCGAGCTCCACAACCTCGAGGATTTCGAGATCGGCCTCATCCCGATGGATTCGAACTTCAGTCCGGTGCTGCACGTGAATTACGTCGTGAAGAACACGCGCGTGGCCCAGCGGACCGACTACGATTCGCTCACGCTCGAGATCGCGACGGACGGGAGCGTGACCCCCGAGGACGCGCTCGGCTACGCGGCGAAGATCATCAAGGATCACATGCTGCTCTTCATCCGCTTCGAGGAGGAGCCGGCGGAAGAGGTCGTGGAGGAGGTCGATCAGGAGATCGAGCGTTTGAAGGATCTCCTGAACCGGAGCGTCGAGGAGCTCGAGCTGTCGGTGCGCTCGTCCAACTGCCTCAAGGCCGCCAACCTGCGCACGCTCGGCGAGCTCGTCCGCAAGACCGAAGGGGACATGCTGAAGTACCGCAACTTCGGCCGGAAGAGCCTCAAGGAGATCGTCGACATCCTCGAAGGCATGGGGCTGTCGCTCGGCATCGACATCGACGCGATCCTGCGCGGCGAGAAGAAACTCGATAAGAAGATCGACCGGATAGAGAAGAAGGAAAAAGAGGAGAAGGAATAATGCGGCACAGACGCGACGGGCGGAAACTCGGAATCACCGCTGAACATAGAGAAGCGATGCTCGCCAATATGGTCACTTCGCTCTTCAAGCACGAGCGGATCCAGACGACGACGCCCAAGGCGAGAGAAGCGAGACGCCTCGCCGAGAAGATCATCACGAAGGCGCGTCGCGGCGACCTCGCCTCAAGGCGTCACGTCGCCCGGACGATTCAGGACGCCGACGTATTGAAGAAGCTCTTCGCGGAGATCGCTCCGCGCTACGTGGACCGGCCCGGCGGATACACGCGCATCATCAAGCTCGGCACGGTGCGTCTC
>JBFYZJ010000192.1:0-5215 GCA_041309565.1 Candidatus Krumholzibacteriota bacterium | reverse complement strand
GCAAACCCTATCTCGTCCTCGGTACTCCGGGAGGCGCGACGATCATCACGACGGTCGCGCAGATTCTGGTCGATATGATCGATTTCGGGATGACCCTCGAGGAGGCCGTCTCGACGCCGCGGTTCCATCACCAGTGGCTCCCCGATCATATCAGTGTCGAGTACGGCGCGTTCGGCCGGTATCTGCGGAGGAGCCTCGAGGAGAAAGGGCATCGGGTGAACGAGCGCGAGCCGATCGGCGACGCGCAGGTCATCGAGGTCAGGGATTCTGTTGCATGCGGGGTGAGCGATCCGAGAGGGGACGGGGCGGCCGGGGGAGTCAATCCCGCGGAGCCCGGTCCGCAATGAAAGGAGCTGCGAAGATCATGAGGACGATGTTGATCGTGCTGGCGCTTTCTGTGGTCGCGTTCGCTCTGGCGCCGCCGCCGCCGGCGAGCGCTCAGGAGATCCCGTGCACGCTGCTCATGGAGAAGTTCAGCAGGTTCCCGTTCGCGCAGGTCATCTCGCTCGACGATAAGGGAGGGTGCGGGATCATCTACGCCGACGTATACGGCAGCCTGCACATCATCAGGTCGACCGCGAAAGGGTGGAAGCTCGAATGGGAGCTGACGAATCTCGGGTCGAAGATCCGGAAATTCTTCGTGCGCGACCTCGAGGGGGACGGAACGCGCGAGATCATCATCGCGACCGTGGACGGGCGCATCCTCGTGTACACCATCGGGACCTACCAGAACGTCTGGGAGAATCTCGAGGATAATTTCACGACGATCCAGGCGATCGAGGTCGCCAATGTCGACGACGATCCGCAGCTCGAGTTCGTCTTTATCGCCGACGGGCGCATGATTCTCGTGGACGGCGTGAGCAAGAGCAAACAGGTCGTGAGCCAGCGGACCTTCGACGCGACGGAAATCATCGTCGAGAACATCGACAAGGACCCGCAGGTCGAAGTCATCCTCAACAGCGGGATCATTCTCGATTCGAGGTTCTACAACGTCGATGTCGCGTGGGACAAGCCCTTCGGCGATCGGATCACCCTGTTCGACATGAACAACGACGGTATGCCCGAGATCATCGGGGAATTCTCCGATTATTCGCTGCGGATTTTCGACGCCTACGCGAGGCGGGAGGTCTGGTGATCCGGCGCGGCGAATGAGGGAGTCCGGAATACGGCCGAATTGTCCCGAAAATAGCTATTTTCAAACGGGGCAATTTGTGCTATGATTCCCCCCAAATTACAGTCAACCGCATGGGCCGAACCACTCATTATGCGAAGGAGGGGGTCTTGAACAAAAAGCGACTGCTGAGCGCATCCCTGATCTGCATGCTGGTGATCGCCGCGGCGAGCGCGTCCGCGGTGACCTTCCGGACGGAGCGCTACTCGCTGAGCGGCACCGGATCGTTCATGGATCATCAGCCGATATGGTACGGACAGATAATCGGCGGGACGCTCGCGCCGGGGACGTTCTGGATCGTGTTCGACGACACGGGATGGCCGACGGACAATCCGGGCACTCCCCAGAACGAGCGTCTGGATTACATGATTTCGCACTATTTCCACTACGACGCATCGGCGGGGTCGGAGAGCTGGGACGGGTACTTCCCGCCGAGCGGATCCGCCGAGCCGATGCCGCGGTGGCGCTTCTATACCGCCGCCGGCGACACGGTCGGCGGAAGCTGCACGCAGATCACGATCACGATCAAGGATCTCAACGCGAACGGTCTCATGGAGACGAGCGAATACGCGTCCAAGGTCATTTCGGGCAACATGGTCGCTTATATCAACTACGGCGGCGGCTGTTTCAGCAATTTCTGCGGCAAGGGAAGCTTTTCCGGCACGCTGAATGTCGTCAACGCCCAAACGATGCAAGAGGAGCTGTACATTCCGTCGCCCGAATTGCCCGCCGGCAGGCTTTACCTGAGAGACGGCGGCTGCACGGTCGGAGTCGAATCGAGCAGCTGGGGCAGCATCAAGTCCATTTACCGCTAGGGGAATCGGTAAAGCCGAAAGGATGTGTATGATAATGAAAGGAAACACCCTGGTAGCCCTCTTTCTCGCCGCGGGCGTCTTGCTCTCGCCCCTGTGCGCTTCCGCCGAGCTGCCCGAAGCGCTCTCCGTCCAGTTCGAGTTCGACGGCATGGGCAACGCGATGACGACGACGCTTCCCGTCTATTCGGGACTCGTCAACGCGGGGGATCCCTACGTTCTCGGCGCGGAGTGGTGGATCAGGATCGACGACTCAACGTGGCCGCCCGCGTCCGATCCTCAGGCCCGCTGGGATTACCTCTTCAACAACTTCGCGTCATACGACGTCGGATCGTTCAGCTGGACGATCGTGTTCGACGAGGTGTCGTGCGCGTCGAAGCCGGTATGGCAGCTCGAGCATTCGACGAACGGCATAATGGGCGGGACGCTCGTGGTCGTGGTGACGTACACGGATTGGGATATGGACGGCATTCTCGATATCGACGAGCGGATGTTCGCCGTTTACTCGGGAAACCTCATCGTCATGAAATACGGCACGGGGATCTTCGCCGGCTACTGCGGCGACGGCACCTTCAACGGCTCGCTCCAGAATCCTGACCCGGCGAACTGGGCGGACGAATACGTCGAAGGAAGCTGCTGGCTCAACCTGCAGAACTGCCAGGTCGGCGTTCAGAACACCTCGTGGACGGCTATCAAGGAGCTGTTCTAACAGGAGGCGTTTCTAGCGCGGCTGAAATCCGATAGCGAGCCGGATCCACATGGGCTTCCGCGCGCCGCCCTCCGTACCGGGAGTGAAGCGGATTTTGCGGGCGGCTTCGACGGCGATCCGGTTGAGTTCCTCAAGGGGGAGCGCTCGAGTGACTTTCACGTCATCGACATCCCCCTTTTCGTTTATGAGGAGCATGAGCTCGACCCGTCCCTGCGGCACCTGCTTGATGCCCGCGGGGTACTTCGGCCACGGAATGTAGAGCGGCTTCGGCTCGACCACGGCGTTTCGAGACCCCCTCGTTCCGCGGCTTCCGCCTCCCTGGATCGGAAGCATCTCCGACTGAAGGTCGCCGGGCGCGCCGAGCGGAAGCTCATCGGGCGCGGCTGCAGCGTCCTCGCTGGCTTCGCGGGGGGCGGCGGCGGCGCGGGCCGGGCGCGGCTCGACCGAAATCGAGAGCACGTGAAATGGATTGTCGAGAAATGGGGCGCGATCCGCGCTTTCCTCGCCGAGGGGAATCTCGGTCCTGAAAACCTCCAAATAGCGCGGCTGAAAGAGCAACAGGAACACCGCATGAACGAAAACAGCGGATGCGACGATGATCGCCCACTCTTTTCGGGTGCTGCGGTGCGAGCGGTGTGCCGCGCGGATCGTTCTCATAAGGTCAGTATAGTTTCGCGGCGTGGTATTTGCAAGGTCGCCCGCGGCCCGGCAAGCTCTCGATTGACTAGAAAAAGAGCGGTTTGGGTATTATATTGATACTGGGGGCGGGAAATGCCCCCCCGGAAGCAGGTGCGAACAGCGCTGACCGGTCGGAATCGAGCGCAGGGGATTCGTTCGGATCAGGCGAAAGGAGCGTCGGGCCATGGATGTGTACGAGGCGATGAGAACCAGAACGAGCGTTCGCGGCTACCGGAGCGATCCGGTGAGTGACGATACGCTGAAGCGGATTCTCGACGCCGCGCGCATCGCGCCCTCGGGCAAAAACGGCCAGCCGTGGACTTTCATCGTCATCCGGGACCGGGACATCAGGGAGCGGCTCGTTCCCGCCTGCAAGGGACAGAGCTTCATCGCGGAGGCGCCGGTCGTGATTGCGGCGTGCGGCAGGGAGGATCTCGCCTATCAGAAGATGGGGGGATACTGGAACAGCCTTCCCGTGGATATCGGTATCACGTTCGATCACCTCATGCTCGCCGCGGTCGCAGAGGGGCTCGGGACATGCTGGATCGGCGCGTTCATCGAAGAGGAGGTCCGATCGATTCTCGGGGTGCCCCCCGAGGTGAAGATCGTGGCGCTGACTCCCCTCGGGTTTCCGAAGGGGGATCGCATGACGAGGCCGAGGAAGCCGCTCGAAGAGATCATTATGCATGAGCGGTGGGGAGGGACCGGCGCGCAGCCGGACAAAGCGAGGAACGTATGAGTATCAGAGCGATGGCAAAGAGCGTTCTCGTCCTGATCGTCATCGGGACGCTCGTCTCCGCGCAGCAGGTTTCGGCGGAAAGCGTTTTCACACCGAGAGGGATCGACGCGGTCAAGGTGGTCGAGGTCAATCGGGCAGCGCCGTCGCTCGATCCGCCCGGGACGCCGGCCGCGGGCGGGGCGGGCTTCCGCGCGTACGGCGTCGACACCGTCGAAACATTCGACGTGGAGATCGAGGAGGAGAAAGGCCCCGGGATGTGGAAACAGCTCGCCATTTTCGGGGTCATCACCGCGGTGGTCGGATACGCCGTGTTCGAGCTGCTGGGATCGGATGACGAGCCGGTGGAGGATTCGGGCACGGGCGGGAAAGAGCCGCCGAATGTGCCCGGCGGGGCGCGATTGCCTGCAGTGGTCATTCGCTGATCGTGAAAATCCTGCTCTCGACGGCGGACTGGCCGGAGGTGAGATCCTCCACGCCGAGAACGAGCATATACACGCCTTTTCCGAGAACCCCGATATCGATCTGCAGGTTGTCCGCGGCCGTGCCGGCGCGGACGCTCTGCTCGATACTGCTCTCGACATAGGGCTTGTCCTTGCCCTTTTCGCCCCGCATGCTCGACCACGCGTATGCCATGGTTTTCCGGATGCTCTCGCTCGTTCTCTCGTCTTCCGGCGGGGGCTTGCGGATGGAGTAGGTCACGCGATAGCGCGCCCTTCCGTCCGTGTCCGCCTGCAGGTTGTACACCTCGTAGGAGAGGCACAGCGCGGTTTTCTCGCGGTACAGGGGAATCGGATCGAGGATCGTCGAGCACGAGCCTGCGGCTCCCGGCAACGTCAGCTTGATGCTGCTGAGCTTGAGGGAGCGTCCGTACATCTCCCTGATCTCGAGCGGGATTCTCCGCGTGCCCTTGCGGCGCTCCTTGTCGCTCACCACCTCGAGCACGCAGATGCATTCGAACGGCCGGGGCAGCATTTCGATGGAGAAGTTCGAGACGCGGTATCGTTCGCCCCCCTTCGTGATGACGGGGAGGCTGTCGGGCGCGAGGGGGATGCGGTCTCGCGAGAAGCGGTTCCACCCGGTGTCGAAGAACGTGACCAGGATATCCC
>JBFYZJ010000191.1:0-6050 GCA_041309565.1 Candidatus Krumholzibacteriota bacterium | reverse complement strand
TGATCGCCGCGACGATCCCGATGGGAAAGCGGAAGTAGTAGCCGACGCGGTTCTCCGAGCCGGGGCGCGAATCGAAGGGGATCGTCTCTCCCTGGATGCGGCGCGCTTCTTCGGCCGAGATCCTGATCGTGTCGACGCAGCGCGAGGCCTCCTTGCGCGCCTCGCGGATCGTCTTCGATCCCTCGCGGGCGATCACGCGGGCGTACTCCTCGAGCTTCGACTCGATGATCGCCGCCGCTTTGTTGAGGATGCGGATGCGCTCGTGCACGGGGAGGTTCCGGTTGATCTGGAATCCTTTTTCCGCCGAGGCGATCGCCGCCCGGATGTCCGCCGCGTCGCCGCTCGGGACGGTGTCGACGAGCTTGTTGTCGAACGGATCCCTGACCTCGATCTTCTCCTTCTTGTCGACCCATTTTCCGGCGATGAGCATCTTCATAGATTACCGTCTCGCTTTCTTGGCCCGCTTCGGCATCTGCTTCGTCCGCTTCGCGGCCTTCTTCGGGGCTTTCTTCGCGGTTTTCTTCGGCGCCTTCTTCGCGATCTTCTTCGCGGCCTTCCGGGGCACGGGCTTCTTCACCGCGGGTTTTCCCGGCGCGGCCGCCGCGGCGCCCGCCGTCCGGTGAATCGCGAGCAGATCGACGAGGATCGAATAGCCCGTCTCGATCTTGCCCGCGCCGGGGCCGATGATCGTCACGTTCCGGATGAGATCGGTGCTGAAGGTGAGCGCGTTCGTCGCGCCGCCGACGCCGGCGAGCGGATCGGCGATGTCGAGCTTCTCCGGCCGCACCGACGCGCGGACCGCGCTCCCCTCGCGGGCGACACGCCCGATGAGCTTCCAGCGCTTGCCCTCCGCCTTGGCCTGCTCGACGTCCTGAAGCGTGATCTTCGTGATGCCGGTGCGGTCGACGTCCGCGACCCTGATGTCGGCGCCCATGACCGCCTTCGCGAGAATGATGACCTTCGCCATCGCGTCGAATCCCTCGACGTCTGCGTCGGGAACCGCCTCGGCGAACCCGAGATCCTGCGCCTCCTTGAGCGCCTCGGCGTAGGATTTGCCCTTCTCCATGTTGGTGAGGATGAAGTTCGTCGTGCCGTTCACGATGCCGCGGATCTCGCGGATCTCGTTGCCCGCGAGGCAGAGCTCGGCGAGATTGAGCGCGGGCGTGCCGCTGATAACCGTTCCCTCATAGCGGAACTGGACCTTCTTGCTCTTCGCGAGCGCGGCGACCTCGCGGAAGAAAAGGGCCGTGGGCCCCTTGTTCGTCGTGACGAGGTGCTTGCCCGCGGCGAGCGCTGCCTTGAAATGCGAATACGCGGGCTCCGCCGTTTTGATGTCCGTGTACGTCGCCTCGACGACGACGTCGGCATTCGACTTCGCGATCGTGTCGAGCGCGTTCCAGCCGGTCTTCGCGCCGGGATACTCCGAGATCCGGTTCTCCTTCGCGAGCGCGAGGAGCTTCGCGATGTCGAGCCCCTTCGGATCGTACGCGGCGCCCTTCACGAAGTCGCTCACCGCGACGACCGAGAATTCGAATCCATGATCCTTCTTGAGCCGGTCCTTGTGCTTCAGAAGAATCTCCGCGAGCCCCTGCCCCACGACCCCGAATCCGACGAGTGCGAGTCTGTACATCGTTTCCTCCTTGCCTACGCGTGCTTGAGAGCGTTATCGAGATCCTCGATGAGATCCTGCGCGTCCTCGATCCCTGCCGAGTAGCGGATGAGGTTGTCCGGAACGCCGGCCTTCGCGCGCTCCTCGGGGCCGAGCTGCCAGTGCGTCGTCGCGGCGGGCTGGATCGCCACGGTCTGCGACGAGCCGAGGTGCGTCGTATGCACGGCGATCTTGAGGTTGTCGATCACCCGGCGCGTCGGCTCGAGACCGCCCTTGACGCGGATGCCCATGAGCGAGGAGAAGGCGCTCATGTTGCGCTTCGCCGTTTCGTGCTGGGGATGAGTCGGCAGTCCGGGATAGAGCACCGACTCGACCTTCGGGTGCTTCTCGAGGAATTTCGCGATCGTCATCGCGTTGTCCGAATGCTTCTGCATCCGGAGCGAGAGGCTCTCGAGCCCGAGGAGGCAGAGCCACGAGTTGAACGGGGAGGCCGACGGCCCGATGTTGCGGAACCCGACGTGCCGCACGTGATCGATGAACTCCTTCTTCCCGACGATGACGCCGGACAGGCTCGTGCCGTTGCCGCTGATATACTTCGTCGCCGAGTGGATCACGATGTCGGCGCCGAGCTCGATCGGCCGCATGAGCGCGGGAGAGCAGATCGTGTTGTCGACCATGAGGGGAATCCCGTGCTTCTTCGCGAGCTTCGCGAGCGGCGGGATATCGGCGACGAAGAGGTTCGGGTTACTCGGGCTCTCGACGTGGAGGAGCTTCGTCTTGGGGGTGATGAGCTTCTCCCACGATTCGATCTTGTCGGGCTCCTCGACCCATTTCACCTTGATCCCCATCCGCGGGCACGAAACGGCGAACAGCTGCTGGGTGCCGCCGTAGACGCGGATCGACGAGACGATTTCCTCGCCCGCCTCGACGAGGTGGTGCAGCACCATGAATATCGCGGCCATTCCCGAAGCGGTCGCGAGCCCCGCCTCGCCGCTTTCCAGCATCGCCATCCGCCGCTCGAAGATGTCGTTCGTGGGATTGTTGATGCGGCCGTATGCGAATCCCTCGATCTTGTAGCTGTAGAGATCGGCGGCCCACTCGGCCGATTCGTACGGAAAGACGGCGCTCTGGATGATCGGGGGCGGCATCGTCATGTATCGCAGCTGCTCGTCCCACGTGTAGCCGCCCTTCACGAGAACCGTATCGAACCGCGGTTTCTTCTCCGCCATCGGTGCCTCCTTGCCCCGGGATCGCTCCCGGCCGTTTGAGTTATCTCCGTTCGCTCCGTTTTACTCGCTTATCCCTGCAGCCCCCGCACGCGGGCTTCCCGCGCTTCGCCGGCGCCGCTCCGTTCGATCCGTTCCGCGCGCCCTCGGCGGCCGACGTGAGCGGCACGGCGGTTTCCCGCTTCAGCGTCGAGAGCACGAACATCGTCTTCACCTTGTCGATGCCGCGCGTCCGCGTGAGACCGGTGAGGAGGAACTGCTCGTAATCGTCGATGTCCCGCGAATAGACCTTGAGCAGGTAATCCTCGCCCCCCGCGACATGGTAGCATTCGAGCACGTGCCCGCTCTCGCGCACGAAGCGATGGAAGTTCTCGATCGAATCCTGCTGGTGCAGGTTGAGCGAAACCGCGGCGAACGCGATCGTGCCGAGGCCGACCTTCTTGTTGTCGACGAGCGTCACGTACCGGTCGATGACGCCGCGCTCCTCGAGCTTGCGCACGCGCTCGAGCACGGCGGACGGGCTGAGCCCCACCTCCGCGGCGAGCTGCACGTTCGGAATGCGGCCGTCCTTCTGGAGAATCTCGAGAATGCGAATGTCGAGGGGATGGAACACGTTCTGATTGTGATTCATCGAATCGTCACCGCCGCCAAGAATTATTAATACGATTGGCCGAATCGGAGAATATTATCAAGCAAAATGGCTTTTTCGTCAATTAATATTTTTCAAGGCCGGCGTCAGGCAGGCTGCGCGGCGAGGGTGCGGTCGAGCGCCTCGTTCATGGGCACGCGGGGCGTCCATTGGAGGCCGTTCTTCGCCCGGGCGTTCGAGAAGCGGTGCCCCTTCCACATCGCGTCCACCTTGTACGGCGTGAAGACGGCGGGGAGGTGCCCCTTCGTGCGCTCGAAGTACCATACGTTCCAGCGGGCGGCGAGGCGCAGCGCGAGGCCCGGCACGACGACGTACGGGATCTTCCGCACGCGGCGGCGATAGAGCGAGAGGAGGCGGCGCCCGCTCGGCAGGCCGTCGTCGACGACGCAGAAGATCCGCCCCTCGATGCCGGGAACGACGCCCGCCTGCACGACGGCGTCGGCGCAGTTGTCCACGTAGGTGATCGGCATGGGGCCGGAGGTGCCGAGGTTCAGGAAAATCCCGAAGAAGTTGAGCCCGACGCGCGCGCTGAGGAGATTCTGCCCCGGCCCGAAGATCACGCCCGGCCTCAGAACAACGAGCGGGAGCCCGTGCTCGCGACTATATTTCCAGGCGAGCTCCTCCTGCCGGAGCTTCGCGAACGAATAGGGATCGCGCCATTCGGGATGGGGTTCGAGCGGCGTCTCCTCGTCGACGAGCCCTCCCCGCCGCACGGCGGAAGCGCCCATCACGCCCATGGAGCTCACGAGCACGAGGCGGGGAACGCGCGCCTCGACGCACGCCTTGAACAGGTTATCCGAACCGACGACGGTGTTCGCGACCTGCGCGGCGGCCGAGCCCATCTTCGAGGCCGCGACATGGAGCACCGCCTCCACGCCGCTCACCGCCGCGGCGAGGGCGGCCGCGTCCGAAAAGCTCGCGGGGGCGAGCTCGAGGCGCGAGCCGGGATACCGCGCGACGAGCGAATCGAATACGCCGGGAGCGGTCCCCGGGCGGACGAGCGCGCGCACCGGAAGCCCCTTCTCGAGGAGGCCTCGCACGACGCTGCGGCCGAGGAAGCCGGTTCCGCCCGTCACCAGGATCGGCCGGGAGCCCTCGCTCATGACGCTCCCTCCGATCGTTCCTCGCACACGCGGAAGATCTCCTCGAGAATGCGCGTCGTCCGGATCGCCTCCGCCATCGTCACGGGCATCTCGTCCTTCCCCTCGATGGCGAGGTAGAAGCGGCGTATCAGCTCGTGCATTCCCTGGAAGAAATGCAGCCGGGCCTTCCTGAGCTCGCTCAGCTTGCGGAAGAGCTCGCGGCGCGTCTCCTTGTATTCGCGGGCGTTCCACTGCACGCGGCCGAACGGCCCCGGCATCGTCGCGCCCCGCTGGAACCGGATGTTCCGCCCGTCGATCGAAGCGACGGCCTGCGCCTTCGTGCCGTGCACGATCGCGTAGAGCTGCACCGGCCGCGCCCGGGACGTGAACACGACCGAGGCGGTCGCGCTCTTCCCCTCGAGGTGCACGCGAAGCTCGTCGAAGAAGCGGTCGCGCACGTCGCCGTAGCGCTCCGGGCGCCAGCGCATGCCGAACGCCGAAACGCGCGGACGCTCGTCGGGAAGGAAGGGAAGCAGGAACGAGAGCGGGTGGGATATGTTGTTGTGAGGAATGCCGCCGGGGAGCTTGTGTATCCAGTGCCCCGGGTCCCCCATCATCTGGGCGCCGAACGGTCCGGAGAGGTTGTATCCCATCACCGTGTCGACGTGCACCACGTCGCCGAGCTCGCCGGCGCGGTGCGCCTCCCGCAGGCGGAGCATCGATTCGTCGAAGGCGAAGCTGTGGCCGACGCAGAGGAGCTTCCCCGCGCGCGCGGCGGCGGCGACGAGCTCCTCGGCCTCCGCCGCGGTGACGGTGAACGGCTTCTCGATGTAGGCGTGGGCGCCGGCGGCGAGCACCGCGCGTCCGAGGAAGAGATGGCTCGCGGGAGGAGTGGTGATATGAACGACATCCGGTTTGACGTCGCGGAGCATCGCGCCGACGTCGGTGAACACGCCGGGTACCTGGAACCGCGTGCCCGCCTGCTCGGCCATGTGGCGATCGAGGTCGCACACGGCCTCGACCGCGGCCCCGGGAATCCTCCGAATTTCCTGAATATGGGCGTCGGCGATCTGCCCACAGCCCACGATCGCGGCTCTCATCGATCCATCCTCGGTTCGCCGGCTTACGCATCCGGCCGCGAAAAGGCCATCCGACCGTTATTCGCCCGAGAATCTATGCGAGCGCCGGGGATCTGTCAAGCTATCCCTTCCTGATCGCGATGTGGCCGTTGCGCGTCTTGATCTTGATCAAATGCTTGCCGCCGCCGACCTCGCCCGTGCCGTAGATGTGCTTGTGGGCCTGCCCCATGAAGCCGTGCTCCCACTCGTCGCTCTCCTCGATCTTCAGCGGGAAGTCGCTCTCGATCCGGCATTTCTTCCGGTATTTCTTCGTGTATTCGATCTCGAGATCGAATTGCATCGAGAGCTCCGCGGGCACGGTGAGCTCGATGTCCCCGCCCATGGACGAGAGATCGACGTCGAGAT
>JBFYZJ010000190.1:0-2594 GCA_041309565.1 Candidatus Krumholzibacteriota bacterium | reverse complement strand
GATGCCGAGGTAGCGCTCTTCCATCGGCTTCAGAGGACCTCCTCGCCGCTCTCGCCGGTCCGCACCCTGATCGCGTCATCGACGTCCGAGATGAAGATCTTGCCGTCCCCGATCTGTCCGGTCCGCGCGGCGGCGACGATCGCCTTGACGACGCGCTCGACGTCCGCGTCCTTCACGACGACGTCGATACGGATCTTGGGCAGGAAATCGACCTTGTACTCGCTTCCCCGGTAGAGCTCCGTGTGCCCCCGCTGCCTGCCGAATCCCTTCACCTCGGTGACGCTCATGCCGCCGGCGCCGGCCTCCATGAGGGCCTCCTTCACGTCGTCGAGCTTGAAGGGCTTGATGTACGCCTCGATCTTTTTCATCGCTTCTCCTCGATTCGCGCGCCGCGCTCGGGTATAATGCGCGCGGAAACGAGCGTACAGGAAACGAAACGGGCATTCCAGAGAAAGTTCGCGGGCGCGCATGATGGACGCGAAACGGGAGAGCATCGCACGGCGCGCGGTCGCCGGCGCCGCGGATCCGAAGGAGCTCGAAGCGCTCTTCGCCGCGCTCGGGTTCGCCGATCCCGCGAAGGCGGTCTCGCTCTGGCGGCGCCTCGTTCCGGCGGGCGAAGGCGGGGCGCCTCCCGGCGCGAACATCGCGAACCTCCTCGCCGAGCTCGCCTCCTCCCCCGATCCCGACATGGCGATCCTCAATCTCGCCCGCTTCGTCGAATCGAGGATCGCGCCGGCGCGGTTTCTCCATTCGCTCTTCCTCGCGCCGCCGATCGCGCACCTCTTCGTCACCATCTTCTCGTGCAGCTATTTTCTCACGGAGATCCTCGAGCGCAATCCCGGTTATCTCTCGTGGCTCGTCGAGGCCGGCACGCTCGGGGAAACGAAGGCGTTCAGCGCCTATCGCTTCGAGCTCGGGCGGCAGATCGAGCCGTTCCGGGACCCGCGGCGGCGCCTCAACGGCGTCAAGCGCTACTTCCGCCGCGAGATGCTGCGCATCGGCGCGCGCGATCTTCTGGGCCTCGCCGGCGTCGAGGAAGTCACCGCGGAGCTCTCGTTTCTCGCCGACGCGGTCATCGAGACCGTCGCCTGCATGGCTTTCGAGGAACTCGCGGCGGGCGCGGGGCCCGGAGAGACGGCGTGGAGCTTCGACGCGGCCGTGCCCTACCACCGGTTCGCGATCGTCTCCCTCGGGAAGCTCGGCGGCACCGAGCTCAACTACTCGTCCGACATCGATCTCATGTACGTGTGCGAGGCGACCGAGGGGGAGCGGGAGCGCGCGTTCTACGACGCGCTGGCGCGGCGCGTCACGGAGCATCTCTCGTCGCCGACCGAGGAGGGAACGCTCTACCGCGTGGACCTGCGGCTCCGCCCCGACGGCGACAGCGGGCCCCTCGTCGTGACGCTCGACGATCACGTCAGCTATCTCCAGCGGCGGGCGAGGCCGTGGGAGCTGCAGTCGCTCATCAAAGCGCGCCTCTCGGCCGGGAGCCGGCCCGTCGGCGACGCCTTCGTCGAAAACTGCGCGCGGGCGATCTATCCCCCCGCAGCGGCCTTCGATCCGCTCGACGAAATCGTGACGATGCGGGAGCGGTGGACGAGGCATCTGTCGGACGAGGAGCGCGCGGGGAACATCAAGCTCATGGCGGGCGGCATCCGCGACATCGAATTCATCGCGCAGGGGATCCAGCTCCTCCACGGGCGCGGCCGCCCCGGGGTACGCTCGCGCAACACCCTCGAATCGCTCGAGCGCCTCGCGCGCAACGGCCTCCTGAGCCCGGAGGCGAAGGAGACGCTCGAGCGGAGCTACCGCCTCTTCCGCACCGTCGAGCACCGCATGCAGATGCTCCGCAACGTCCGCACGCACACGCTTCCCGCGTCCGAAGACGATCTCGCGCTCATGGCGGCGCGCGTGTGCCGGAGCGCGCTCCGCGGCGTGACGCCGGAGAATTTCACCGCCGAACTCGGCCGTTCCCTCGGGGAGGTGCGGCACCTCTTCGACGGATATTTCAGGAACCGCGTCCCCGGGGAGATTCCGCTCCTCCTCTCGCTCCCGGCGGGGGACCGCGCGGTCGAGGAGATGCTCTCGAAGTACGGCTTCCGGGAGGGGGAGGAGGCGCACCGCTTCCTCAGCGCGCTCGTCTTCGGCGACTTCCCGCGGCTCGAGGGAATCGAGACGCTCGCCGCGGCGGCGCGCGCGCTTCCCGTCGTGCTCGACCGGGTGGCGCTGACGAGCGATCCCTCCCTCACGCTCAAGAACTTCGTGCGGATCGTGAAGGCGACCGGGGCGGTGAGATCCACCCTCGAGCTCCTCGGCGGGAGCGGCGACCTCCTGCGGCTCATCCTCACCGTCGCCTCCTTCTCGACGAAGCTCTCCGAGACCCTCGCGAAGCGGATCGAGCTCCTCGATTCGCTCGCCGAGGGGACGCCGCCGGAGGAGCCGGCGCCGCGCCGCGCCGGCGACGAGTCGCCGGGGCGCACCTTCGAGGCGATGCTCGCGCGCCGTCACGAGGAGGCGCTTCTCTTCATTCACATCCAAAATCCGATTCCGGATTGCGGCCCCGAGATCCTGGGCCCGCTCCACGCGGCGGCCTC